>JAGBSL010000006.1 GCA_017631875.1 Bacteroidales bacterium
TATTGAAGTCAATCAGGATATATGAGCGATATTCTTCCTTCGCAAACTTTTCAACTATAGTCGATTTACCAATACGACGAGCGCCTTCAATCAGAAGCGCAGTCTGGCCATTGCTCTTACGTTTCCACTCTCCGATGGCATTATAAATCTTACGTTTAAATACTCTTTTTTCCATATCGCCCATATTTACCAGCAAATATAATGATAAATTGCAGATAATCAATAACTAACAAAAATCTTTCCCGATTCCCCCAAGATTTTATACACCCAAACCCCCGATTCCCCCGAGATTTTTAAAGCCATTTTCCCGGGTTTCCCCAAGATTTTAAGAATTCAACTTCAGGAGTCTTGAGTTGAACTCCATCTGCTGAGAGAGAGGGAAAGCATCGATATAGCGGTTAGTGATATTACTATCGACTGAGTGACCCATACTCTCGGATATGTAGTTATGAGGAACTCCGGCATGAGTGAGGTTGGTTGCGAAAGAGTGTCTGCACCATGTGCAGCTCGGCTGCACCTCCCAGCCCATACTCTTGACAAGACGACGGATACGTTTCCTCTTTTCGATTGGCGCTTGTGCATCACCATAAATGCCAGGAAACACCAAGGATCCCTTGACAGGTGGGGCAGCAATCTGATCAAGGATAACCTACGTATTTTCAAGTACTTACTTATTTAAAAAGAACTTCAGGACTGAATCCCAATCGGGATACTGCGGTGAGCCGAAATGAATATGACGACTGCCAAAGAGTCCGGCACCGTGTGCTGTCCTATCGTCTATGAGCCAGGCACCCGGTTGAAGGCACAGATTCTTGTGATGGGAGAGTATGAGTCTCTTATAGAAGACTCCTCCGGGTTTATCCGAATCCAAATGCTCCTTCACCCATAGAGCCTTATCCGTCCATGCGCTCGGATTGCCCCACGGTGCGGTCGACAATATATACAAGTCATATCGTCCACATGCGGCCAATGCCTTCACCGCATCGATTGCGCCCGGCATCGGGTCCATCAATGAAAACAGTCCGGGGATATCATCATAGTGAGGCTTTCCCGTGCCGTCATCCTTGAACATTTCCTTGGTTGCAGCAGGAACCTTGTTCAGGCCAGACTGAAAATCCACCAGAACATTGTCCATATCAAAGAAAATAATTTCTTTTTGCATCACTCAATACTCTTTCAACCAACTTTTTACAATATGTCGCGAATCTTATGTAGGTATCAAAGACTCATAGAGCCGAACTCCGAAAGCACCTTCTGTTGCTTAAGCTCCAGATCATTCTTTAACTTAGCGGGGTCGCTTTCAAACATTTTCGTCTCGCCTATTGCATCAGCAAAGCCGTCTCCCTCCTTCCGGAAAGACTGTACAGCGTCCGCGGAAATCGGACGATCGGGCTCTATCTGCTCCCTTATCACCTCTGCAATATCCTTCGCGATAGCCAGATATCTGCCGTCAGTGACCAGGACATCATATGCTACACGCATAGTCAATGCGCTACAGCTGACTCCACCTCCCATCCTGCACATTATATTTGACGAAACAACGCTCTTCAAGAGGTCAGTATTGTCCAGACACACCTTCAGGTCACGTGACTCCAGCTTGCCGGAGAGTGCCTCTCGAATGCTTTGCAACAGATGCTCATCAGCCTCCAATACTGTGCTTCCGTACTCTTTGCCATTCACGACGAGCTTTGGTAACCGGCCACACGACGACAGGCGCCACAGATGCACCTGATAATCGGCTGATTTCGTAGTTGCAAGGAGAAATATGAACCAATGACGCCTGCCTCTGGCTACACTGTTATCCTTCAGGCGCTGCAGATCGCTCATAAAATGCAGTGCCTGTGCCTTTACCTCCTCCTGATTCTCAGATATTTCCTCAAGGCGCGACTTACGCATCGAATAGAATCCGAACGGTTCATCATAATCGGGCGCAAGCTCACGGCTGACATAATTGAACTCTCCCATTGCCGCAAGATTATATGCAAAATTACCGGTTCCCAGCTCGGTCAACGCAACAGGGGCCACTATAGTGACATCAGAACCCCTATCCAGAAAACATCCATATTCCGTATTTACGGGAAAATGCACCACAACCAGGTCATCCCAAACAGTTTTGCCTTTTGCCGTAGCCAGGTTCATCATGCGCATGTCAGGACAGTTATTTACCGCAGCCACAACATCGTCCTCGCTCATTCCGGTCTTCATCTTTATATATGGAATAGTCCTGAACCTTGGAACGCCTCTCAGTGAGACCTTATTTCCCTTATCATTTACAAAATAAGAGTCTGGCTGTGGAATGCGGCGGAAGCGTTTATGCAGAGACTTGCTGTCCTTCTGCACCTTCTCGTCTTTCTTTTCCTCACTCATCGCATCAAGGAGTCCGGAACCTATCAAACCGGCCGGCACCGCAAAGATGGCAATTCCAAGTATTCCCACCAATGTACCTATAATCTGTCCGACAATTGTCGCAGGAGGATTTGCAATATCTGCCGGATCCTCAACATATTTTACAACCACCCATACCAAGGCATCACCAAATGAATAATGATTGCTACCGCCTTTCTCTGCCACCCACATAGCGACTGTGAATATTAGTGTTATTGAAATCAATATGACGAGCGACGTTAAAATTTCACGGCGCGTAGCTTCATACGCCTTCTTGAACATGCTGACACCGAAAAGTACCTTCATAAAAATACACTTAAATAGTAACAATATCAAAGATAGAGATTTTATTGTTAAATTTGTAGGCAAACTACTTCAAAAACGACGAACTATGACCAGACTACTTTCCTTAGCACTCCTGCCGCTCATCATGCTTTCATGCGCATGCAGCTCGAATACAAAAGAAAACAAGAACGAGGCTCCTGCCCAGGAGACCGCCGAGATGCTTATCGCATTGAGCTTCGACGACGGCCCGAATGACGTAACGACGCCTAAGGTGCTCGACATCCTCGAGGAGTACCAGGTTCCGGCCTCGTTCTTCGTGATCGGACAGAACATCAATGACCAGACAGCAAAGCAGATGACAAGGGCCATCTCTCTGGGCTGCGAGATCCAGAACCACTCCTTCACTCATGGATTCATGACCCAGATGTCAAAGGAACAGATCGAGGAGGAGATCCGAAAGACTGACGAGATCATAGAGAAATATACAGGCACACGCTCATGGATGTTCCGTCCTCCTTACATTGACGTGAATGCGGCAATGCACGAGACAATCGGCCACACATTCATCTGCGGCGTAGGCTGCTTCGACTGGGAGCCTCAGCGTTCGGCACAGGAAAGATACGACATCCTGATGGCAAGCCTCAAGGACGGCGACATCGTGCTGCTTCACGACATGACCGGAAACGACAACACGGTGGAGGCGCTCAGAATGCTCATTCCCGAGATGAAGAAGAAGGGATACACATTCGTGACCGTATCACAGCTTTACGAAAAGAAAGGCATCAAGCCTACTGCCCACAACGGCATCTTATACAGCAACGTACTCCAAACCGAGTAAACTATGAAAAAACGTCTGATACTTCTGCTGGCACTTGTCTTTGCCGGCATTCCGGCATTTGCACAGTACACATATCTTGTGAATAAATGTCAGGTAATTAACTCCGAAAAGTGCAAAATATACAAGTACAACGGCTCGTCGTCCCACAAGCTGGAGATGGCCGGAGGCGAATACGGCTACGGAGGATTCAACTTCTATGACGAGGGAGCCTTCGTCACGTTCGACCTTGGAGGTCAGTACGAAACACTCACATTCACGATGGGACACGATGAAAGGTGTACCGAGGACGTCGGCGTGGTGACCGTAACTGCTGACGAAAAGAAGATCCTTGACGAGAAGATCAGGGGGTATGAGATTCCAAGGAAATACACTCTGAATGTCGCCGGCGTGAAGGAAATCACATTCAGGATCGTCATGGAAGACCTCGACATGATAGTAGCAGATGCCGTGCTCTGGAAGAAGGGACAGACGATCACCGAGGTCCGCAAGTCAAAATCGGAAACGCCAAAGGTAAGGGAGCTGGTCAAAGACATCAAGCCATACTATGTCAGCAACTTCACCACCATCGTCACCCCCGAGGAGGGAAGCAAGATCAGACTCAACAGAAGAGTGTACGATTACGGCATCCGTGGCAACATGACCATGGCGCTTATCGGAGCATATAACGGATTCGCGTACTTTAACGTCAAGAGGCAATACACCAAGCTGAGCTTCGTTGCCGGCTGCCACGACGACGTGACCGGCGGAGCGGGTTCCGGATGGATAACCGTCAAGGCCGACGGAAAGATAGTCGATGAGATAGAGATCAAGGAAGGCGACATCGCCCGGCAGATAGTCATGGACATCCCGGAATGCGACGTCCTGTCTTTCCACACAATGCAGGAGGATGGAGAGTCATACGCTGAAATCGCGGACATCAAAGTGTACCCGAAAGGCCAGGATGCCAGCTTCGCGGAGACAGAAGACGGCCTCATCCCGCCGGATCCGCGCCTGAAGACCCTGCCGGATGCCTGCAAGCTGATATCCAGCATCCCGCCATATACCGTTGTAGGAAAGGTCGAGAAGCAGATATACGACGGAGCGTCAGACTACCTGACCTTCTCGATGGGAGGCACGAAGTTCAACGAGGGCATCATCCTCTATCAGACCGCGTCTTTCTGGGACGACAACCTCTCGGCATGTGCCATCTTCGACGTAGGTAACGAGTTCGACTACATCAGCTTCACAGCCGGATATGTCGGAAAGAGCTGGAACATGAACGATGATTACCTCATGGTCTATGCCGACGACGAACTCGTGTTCAGCACAGCACTGGTACCGACCTACCCTAACCAGAAGTTCATCGTTCCGATCAACAAGTGCCGCACGCTGCGCTTTGCAAATGCCGGATCCGGCACACTCGACGTGGCCGCATTCGGAGTTGCGGACATCGTGATATATAGAGGCGAGCCGGTGGAAAACGACCTGTTCGTGCACCCAGAGCCGGAATGTCCGTATGAAATCGACCTTATCGATCTGGGACGACCATACATCCATTATGTGTCGACCATGTCTGATTATAGGGACGAAATCGTGAAAGACGGCTCGACCAAGAAGGATTACTTCGAACTTGGCGGTGAGCGCATATATAAAGGATTCATCCTCCAGACCAGCACACATTTCTCGCTTGACTTCGGAGTGCTCGGCAGCGGCAACAACTCGGCCGCAGCAAGCATCGTGGGAGGAGCGGCAGTCGGAGCATCGTTCGTAGCGGGAGCTACGGCCGTCGGAGGAGCCACAGTGGGAGCTACGGTTGCACCACTGGGTGCATTCCTGCTATTGGCGGCGGGAGGCGAGGCAGTCGAGAACTCATGCGCGGCATTCAACACTTACGGAGAGTACAACAGCGTGACCTTCAAGGTCGGATGTCTCTCTACCGCTGAGCGCAAGAGCAAGGACCACGAACTGCTGATGATCGGCGCAGACCACCAGGTCGTGGCAAACCTCAGCGTTTACGAAAGCATGGAGCCGCAGGAGATCACAGTTCCTATAAACGGCTGCGAGCAGCTCATGTTCTGGCTTGCAAACACCAACGGAACATCTGCCAAATACCTCATTTATGACATAGTGGTAAGCAAAGCCGTCAAGCCTGCCTATACCCCTGTGCCTGCGCGCATGTCGCTGCCTGTCATAGAGGAGATAAAGGGCAATGACTACGAACTTTACGGCGACTACCAGGGAGCGCCGAACTCATACAAGTCTGACGCCGTAGACTCATATCTTACGTCTGCGCGCAACTACTACTGGAAAGTCCGCGATTACATAGAGGACTACCGCGCGGATTACATCATGTGCACGTATTACCTCGAAAGCGAGAACGGCATGATATTCAAGGCCGTGCAGCTGAAGACTTCCGAAGATTCAAGAAGCGGCTGGGATATATACGATTATTATGACGATCTTGTGAACAGACAGTTGAAGAACCTGTACGAGCTCAAGATGCAGAAGGCACAGCTGCTGCTGGACAATGTTTCCGCCAATGCCGGACTTCTTGAGCTGGGATTTGCAGCCATCGAGTACCGCAAGCACATCAAGGACTGCGCAGCACTCGTCAAGGCATGCTTCCCTATCGTCGATCAGATGTACGAGGAGAAACTCCAGGAAGCGGCCATGATAGAGGCTATCATACGCGGAGCCTGCACCGTAGACGGCGTGTCATCGAAAGAGGATTTCGTGATATGTCCTGTCGGACCTGGAGACCAAATCCCAGACTATCCGCTCCAGCATGTGATATATTTTGATAAGATAGAAGATTGAGACCTTCAATTTTCTATCTTATCATCTCCCACAGAGACTTTCTGAGACTTTGGTCGAAGAGAGTCTCTGCGTCTTCTATATAGCTTCCGATGTTTCCGACGAAAGACATCAACGAGTTCATTTCGGCATTAGAGACATCCAGGACGGCATTTCCTTCCTTCAGTCCCACCGACATCTTCACCACCTCGCGACCGTCAGAGTAGCTGTAAGACCTTACCTTTACCGGCAATTTCCTGCCGAACTCTTCCCTGAGGCTTTCCTTCAAGATGTCGCCGCTCATGGACTCCTGCGTCTTCAATACGGCGAAATCATAGCAGCATGTAAGGAATGACTGGAGCTCGCCAAGCAGGTCCGCACCAAAGTCCATCTTGCTTTCCGGCACGCCCGCACCACTCCTGCGATACTCCATGCCGGACAACACATCGCTCGGCAGGCTGTAAAGCACATTCTCTCTTCTGAACGGTCCGAACTCGTCAGTCAGCACGCTCTTCAGCCTTGCCTTTATCTTCATGAGGCGCTGGCGCACATTAACCGCCGTCATGCCCAACGATTCGGCTATATCAGCAGATTTCTCACCGTCCAAAGTACGGAAGAATATGTCCTGATCCTGCTGGGTGAAGGTCTGGAGTATTTCCAATGCCCTCGCGCTTAACATACTCCTATACTCCTGCCTCTCCTTGGATATCATCTCATCCTCCGCATTGTCAATGTAGTCGGAACCACATCGCCTCAGCAGTTCAGAGTAATCTTCAAGAGCCACACACTTGCCGCTGCGTCTGTTCTTCTTGTCCAGGTAGTCCAGAATCGTTGTCAGCACGACCCTATACAGCCAGCCGCCGGTATTGCGTCCTGGCCTGAATGTATGTCTTGACCTGAAGACCTTCTCGCAAGACAGCTCCAGCACATCCGATCTCTCCTCCTCGGTAATTCCGTATTTCCATGCATTCCTGGCTATGATGTCCATCAGGTATTCCGAAACTTCGGAATACACCTCGGCAATCGAGTTCAACGATCTTATATCCAACCCTTCCATATATTTATCTGCTCAAAAGTTCATAAATGTCACGATACACTCCCGGACGGCACTTATAGGTCACATCGGCTGCGAACAGCGACTGCTGGGCCTTTGCAAAGCGTGCCTGCGCTTCGTTGGCCAGGTCATAGGTCTTGGCTACATAATTACCGATACGGTGGGATTCAAGACGGAAGCCGGCGCGTTCGCGCAGGTCGCGCAGCGCCCTGCGGCGGGCGAAGACGCCGGCGGTCTGCCATGTCTGCCAGACCTCTTTGGCGAACTCGTGGAGACTGGCCGCAGATGCCGCTTCGAAACGGAGTTCATTTACACTGCCTCTCATCGGAGCCAACAAGGCCCCCAACTCATCTTTCAATGAATCAGCATCATACGCGGCCTCCAACTTATCCTTGCACGCCTCGTATGCACTGCAGAAAATATCAGCGGCGTCTACAGAAACCGATACCCCGTCTTCAGACAGATACTGAAGCAGATCATAAGCCCTGACCTGCGCCTCAAGGGTCATTTTCCCAGAAGCGGCTACCTTCTGCATATCAACCGTGCATCCTGCAATAATATCTTCCATCACAACTGTAAATTTTCGCAAAATTAACAAAATTATGGCGTATCTTTGCAGATTGTGGAATTTGTATACAAATTATGAAAAACAAGGTACTTGCTATCATCTTTAGCGCAATCGCGCTGGCAAGCTGCAACCAGAACAAGACGCAGACTGCCACCCAGAAGGAAAACTATTACGAGACAATGGAGGTAACCCTCAGCGACCGCACCCTGACCACAGGATATTCGGCAGCCATCAGCGGCGTGCAGACCGTCGAGATCCGCCCGCAGGTCAGCGGAATGATCACTGACATCCTCATAGAGGAGGGAGAGAGCGTGACAAAGGGCCAGGTGCTCTTCGTCATCGACCAGACCCCTTACAAGGCCGCATATGAAATCGCTGTCGCGAACGTGAAAAGTGCAGAGGCTGCACTTTCCACTGCAAAGCTCATCCTCGAGAGCAACAAGAACCTCTACGAGCAGGACGTCGTTTCGGAGTTTGACCTGATGACGGCTCAGAACGACCTTACCGAGGCAGAGGCACGCCTGGCGCTATGCAAGGCTGAAGAGGTGAATGCAAGCAACAACCTTTCATATACCGAGGTACGTTCGCCGGTAAACGGAGTCGCTTCAATGATTCCGTACCGCGTCGGAGCCCTCGTGAACAGCAGCATCGCCCAGCCGCTGGTGACAGTTTCGGACGACAGCCGCGTATATGCATATTTCTCGATGGCGGAGAACCAGATGCTTGACATGGTACAGCAGTACGGCTCGCTCAACAACGCTATCAAGCAGATGCCTGAGGTGGAGCTTATCATGAGCAACGGCGAGAAATACGAGCACACAGGAAAGATCAACGCGATCAGCGGTACCATCAGCGAAAGCACCGGTGCGGTCAGCATCAGAGCCGTGTTCAACAACCGCAACCATCTTCTCCGCAACGGCGGAAGCGGTACCATCATCATCCCGATGACCCTCCAGAACTGCATGGTGATCCCGCAGTCGGCCACTTACGAGCTACAGGACCGCGTGTTTGTATACAAGGTCGTTGACGGAAAGGCTTCCTCAACCGAAATCCACATCGCGCCTCAGAACAACGGAGTCGAGTACATCGTGACTGACGGTCTCGAGGTAGGCGACATCATCGTTGCCGAGGGCGCGGGCCTCATCAAGGAAGGCACACCTATCAAGAGCAAGAACGAGCTTCTTAACCAGCAGAACGAAGAGGAGGGCCAGGAATAATGAACGTCAAGACTTTCATCGACAGGCCGATCTTCGCCGGTGTGATCTCCATCGTGATCCTCCTGGTGGGTCTGATAAGCCTTGCGCAGCTGCCTGTCGAGCAGTTCCCTGAAATCGCGCCACCGACCGTCAGCGTTTCCGCAGCATACGCGGGAGCTAATGCCGAAACGGTGCAGAAGAGTGTGCTCGTGCCGCTCGAAGAGGCAATCAACGGAGTGGAGGACATGATGTACATGGTATCGTCAGCCACCAACTCCGGATCGGCAAGCATCCAGATATATTTCCGCCAGGGCACCGACGGTGACATGGCCATGGTCAATGTGCAGAACCGCATCGCATCGGCGCAGAGCCTTCTGCCTGCCGAGGTTACCCGAAGCGGAGTGACCGTACGCAAGCGCCAGACCAGCCGCATCAAGACCCTGGCCGTATATAGCCCGGACAACTCATTCGACAGAAAGTTCATCACCAACTACCTCAAGATCAACATCGAGCCGAGGCTCTCGCGTATCGCAGGAGTCGGCGAGGTGGACGTGCGAGGAGGAGACTATTCGCTCCGTATATGGCTCGATCCGGGCAAGATGGCAAAATACAGCCTCATGCCTTCGGACATCTCGGCAGTGCTCGCGGAGCAGAACCTCGAGGCTCCTACCGGAACTCTCGGAGCGGAGTCGGAGAACACCTTCCGCTATGTGCTCAAGTACCGCGGACGTTACGAGAACGTGACCGATTACGAGAACATGGTCATCCGCGCGGAAAGCAACGGTACTGTGCTGAGGCTCAAGGATGTAGCTACGGTAGAGCTCGGAGAGATGAGTTACGACTATGTAGGCCTTGTGAACGGCCACCCTGGAACTACAATCAACATCTCGCAGACATCAGGTTCCAATGCGAACGAGATAATCGAGGCTGTAGATGCCGAGATCGAGAGAATCCGCGGCGACCTGCCTAAAGGACTGGACATCGTGGACCTTATGAGTACGAAGGACTTCCTTGACGCCTCGATCCACAATGTCATCAAGACTCTCTTCGAGGCCATCCTCCTTGTGATCCTCGTTGTTTTCGTGTTCCTTCAGAGTCTCCGCTCGACCGTTATCCCTACGATATCGATCATCGTGTCGCTGGTCGGAACGTTTGCCTTCCTTTTTGTGGCCGGATTCAGCCTCAACATGATCACCCTCTTTGCGCTCGTGCTGGTGATCGGAACCGTGGTGGACGACTCGATCGTCGTGGTCGAGGCAGTGCAGGCGAAATTCGACGAAGGATATAAATCAGCATATAAAGCTGCCGTGGATGCCATGGGAGGCATCTCCACAGCGCTCGTGGCCACTACATTCGTGTTCATGGCAGTGTTCATCCCTGTGAGCTTCATGGGTGGAACCACGGGTACATTCTACACTCAGTTCGGTCTTACGATGGCCGTTGCCGTGGGTATCTCGCTCGTGAACTCGCTCACCCTCTCCCCTGCGCTCTGCGCCCTCATCATGACCCCTCACGAGGAGATCGTGGAAGGACAGAAGGCAAGCTTCTCAAGCCGTTTCCACAAGGCTTTCGATACAGCTTTCGGAGCCATAGTGAACAAATACAAGCACCTGGTGTTCTTCATGCTCAAGCGCAAGTGGATTACAGTCGTGCTGCTTGTGATAGCCTGCGGCGGACTGTTCTATCTCATGAGCACGACAAAGACAGGTCTCGTGCCGAAGGAAGACATGGGTACCATCAACATGGACCTGCGTACTCCTCCGGGAACAAACATCGCTGAGACCGAGAAGATCATGGCGGAGATCGACCGAAGGATCAGCACCATCCCACAGATCGAGGCATATTCGAGAACTACAGGATGGGGTATGATGTTCGGACAGGGCTCTTCGACCGGTAACTTCGTGATCCGTCTCAAGGACTGGTCCGAGCGTGAGGGCAAGGGCGACGACATCGACTCGATTATCGAGGAGATGTATGCGCGCACTGCCGACATCACCTCTGCCGATATCATGATCTACACGCGAGGAATGATTCCGGGCTATGGAGCCAGCAACGGTTTCGAGGTGTATGTGCAGGACCAGAAGGGTGGTAAGCTTGAGGATCTTCAGAAGATCACCAATGACTTCATCATCGAACTGAACAAGAGACCGGAGGTGTCTCGCGCAAAGACATCGTTCGACACCAAGTTCCCTATGTATCTTGTGGAAGTAGACGCCGTGCAGTGCAAGAGGAACGGCATATCACCGGGTACAGTGCTCAGCGTGCTTTCCGGTTATGTTGGAGGAAGCTATGCATCCAACATGAACAGGTTCTCGAAACTCTACCGCGTCATGCTGCAGGCGGCACCGGAGTTCCGTCTGGACACAGAGTCGCTGCAGAACATGTTCGTGCGCACAGACAAGGGCGAGATGTCCCCTATCAACCAGTACATAAAGCTCACACGTATCTATGGACCACAGTCGATTTCGCGATTCAACCTGTTTACTGCCATTTCAGTCAGCGGACAGGCAGCGAACGGTTACAGCTCGGGACAGGCAATCCAGGCTGTCCGCGAGGTGGCCGCGCAGGTGCTTCCTGCCGGATACGGATATGAGTTCGGAGGAATGTCACGTGAGGAGGCCGATTCGGGCAGTTCGACAGCGATGATATTCGTAATGTGTATCGTCTTCATCTACCTGATACTCTGCGCATTGTACGAGAGTTTCCTCATCCCTGTCGTGATTATCCTTTCCGTTCCGTTCGGACTTGCCGGCAGCTTCCTTTTCGCAAGGATGTTCGGACTTGAGAACAATATCTACCTCCAGATCGGACTCCTCATGCTGATCGGTCTGCTTGCAAAGACCGCTATCCTGCTCACAGAGTATGCATCGCAGAAGCGTGCGGAGGGCATGTCCATAAGCATGGCGGCGATGGCGGCGGCGAAGGCCCGTCTGAGACCTATCCTCATGACATCGCTCACCATGATCTTCGGTATGCTTCCGCTCATGTTCGCCCACGGCGTAGGAGCTAACGGTAACATATCCATCGGTGTTGGAACCGTGGGAGGCATGCTCATAGGTACTATCGCACTGATAGTCGTAGTCCCTGCCCTCTTCATCGTGTTCCAGTATATTGAGGAACGCATAATGCCTAAACGTAACAAGGAATAGATTACCACGTCGCTACGCTCCTCGTAATGACGTGTAGGACTCATTAAGAGGGAACGAAAGGGACACCGGAAACATCAAAACGTCATGAAAAAAATACTTATAATAACACTCCTGCTATCATCATTGAGCAGCTGTGGCCTATACAGACAATACGAGCGCGAGGAAATGCACTTCGTCGACAGTCTTTACAGGAGGATGTCGGTCCCAACCGACTCCATATCCACTGCAGTAATGTCATGGGACGTGATGTTCACAGACCCACTTCTGCAGGATTGGATACAGACCGGTCTCGACTACAATACTGACCTTCATGTAGCAAGATTGAAGGTGCAGGAGGCCGAGGCGGCGCTGCTCGCAGCCCGCTGGGCATTGCTGCCGGGCGCAGACTTCAACATGCAGGGCGGCCTTCCCGGCCAGTTCTCCGCAAGCCTTGGAGCAAGCTGGCAGGCAGACATCTTCGGAAGTCTTCGCAACGCAAAACGTCGCGCACAGGCTGCTCTGGAGCAGAGCGAAGCATACAGGCAGGCGGTGCAGACCCAGCTCGTTGCAACTATCGCCGAGAGCTACTACACTCTCCTGATGCTCGACGAACAGCTCAGCATAAGTACCAGAACCATGAACACATGGGAAGAGAGCATCAGGACACTCGAGGCCCTGAAGCGCGCCGGAAAGACCAATGAGGCAGCAGTGCTCCAAGCCAAGGCTAACAAGCTGGGAGTTGAGGCTAATATACTGACACTGGAGAAGGAGATTCTCGCCATAGAGAACTCTTTGTGCGCATTGGTAGGAGTCGTCCCTATGCCTATCACGCGAAGCACTCTCGACGATCAGGAACTTCCAGAAGCGCTGTCGGCAGGCGTACCGGCCGAGCTCCTGAGCCGTCGCCCTGACGTGCGCCAGGCGGAGCTCGCCCTTGCACAGGCCTTCTACTCGGTCAATTCTGCCAAGGCATCATTTTATCCTAACGTGAAGTTAAGCGGCACACTGGGATGGACCACCGGCAACGGTAACATTGTCCTTGACCCAGGCAGCCTGATCGCAAACCTCCTGGCAGGACTTACTCAACCGGTCTTCGGCCGTGGCGTCAACAAGGCACGCCTCCAGGCTGCGCAGGCGCAGTATGAGCAGGCAGGATACCTGTTCCGCCAGAGTCTTCTCGACGCCGGAGTGGAGGTGAACAACGCCCTCACGATGTGGCAGACAGCCCAGAAGCGCGTCGAACTTGGCAAGAAACAGATTGTAAGTCTCCAGGCCGCAGTGTGGAATACCCAGCTCCTGATGAAGCACGGAAACGCCGACTATCTTGAAGTTCTGACCGCCCAGAAGAACCTTCTGCAGGCAGAGCTGACAGAGGCTTCAGACAGGCTAGACGAGATAAAGAGCGTAATAAATCTCTACCGCGCCCTTGGCGGAGGGTATTAAATTTGCTTTTGCAGATTTTATTGCTTAATTTTGAAATTCAATTCGCTCTGAAAATAACAAACCAAAACAAAATAGAGTATGAAAAAGTTTTTTAAGTTTGCTGCTGTTGCAGCTATTGCTGCCGCTTTTGTAAGCTGCGGTAATGAGAAGCCAGGCCCAGAGCCAGGTCCGGACACACCTTCTTCAGAATACACACAGGACCTCAAGTTCACTCTCGAGCTTAAGGAAGTCGATACTGACCAGGCAAAGGTTGCAGTAGAGCACAACGGTACCACAACTGACACATGGTATGGCTTCGCTACTACTGAGACTGATATCGATAAGGCAATCGCAGACGCTCTTGCTGCGGGAGACATCAAGCTCCAGAAGAAGACAAAATATACAGTAACAGTTAAGAACCTCGAGCCTGAGACTGACTACACATTCGTTGCAGTAGGTGTAACTGCAGACGGCAAGACTTATGGTGAGGTAGCAACTCTCGAGTTCACAACTGCTGCGGAAGCAGAAGGATTTAAGGAGAATCCAAACTGGACTCTTGCGTATACCGGTGCAAAGGAGTATGAGGGCCAGACCTACAAGCATACTGTAACAGTTACAAGTACAGACCAGAACAAGTGGTTCCTTTCTAGCGCTTGGTCAAAAGCAGAGTTTGATGCAGCACTTGTTGAGTATGGACTTGAGGTAATATTGCAGTATGAGCTCAATGAGTACACACAGCTTGTTAACTATTATATTGAATACTACAAGAGCCAGGGTTACGATGCTACTTTTGCTGACTTCCCATACCAGGGAACTGATTGGGATACTGTCGACATCACTCCTGGTGACTGGTACGTAATTGCAATCGGAGTCACTGACAATGGCGAGCTCAGCGGACTTTACGCAATCTCTGATGTCATCACCATCGAGGAGGAAGCTGCAACAGAAGATTACCTTGCTTGGATAGGAGATTGGACATTCACCGATGCAAATGGTGTTTCATTGACAGCTACATTTGAGAAGAAAGTCAACAACGAATCTTACAACATGTATGGTTTTGACGCTGCTGACCTTGGTTATGACTTCCCTGTTGAGGTTACATGGCTAGCAGACTATAACATCTGGACAATCTACCCTCAGCAATTCGGAACACTTAACTTTGAGGACGGATCATCAGGCGAACTTTATTTCCTTGGAGGTCAGCAGAGTGAAACAGGATTCGCTCTTTATACTGATGTACCAACATGCATAGGAGGTTTTGACGAAAATGGAAACCGCGTTGTTATTGGATATTCTGATGAAGAGTCTGGTGTAAATATGACACTGATGAGCCACTTTGTTGTAATCGATGAACAGCCGTACTTCTGGGAGGATCCAGCACTTATTCCAACATTCCCAATGACAATCACAGCAGCTGAAGCAACACCTGCTACTGCTACTAAAGCAACTACACACGGCATCAAGGCTAATAAGAAGTTCACAACAAAACTTGTTAACCCTATCGTGCCAGGTAAGACATTGAAAAACTACGCTCCAGTTAAGATGTTTTAATCTTTCCTAATAATATTGATAAAAACCCCGAAAGTTTTTTGTCGAACTTTCGGGGTTTTTGTATGTCCATCTACATATTTTTGGATATGAGCGTACTTATGTCTAACTTAGTTCTTTGTATACATCATAAACGTAATAACATGAAGATTTTAACTAAGGTAGCAGCCGTCCTGATGGTAGCATCGGCATTACTGAGCTGTAAAAAGGAACCTGTCAACAACATTCCAAATGAGCCAGAAAAACCGGATCAGCCTAATGTGGAAGTAGAGATCGAGTATACTGAAGACATCGAGTTTGCACTCAAGGTTCTTTCAGTAGGCGCAACTACCGCGGAGATCGAGATAGAGCACACAGGTACCGAAGACGATACCTGGTATGGATTTGCCACTACATCGACAAATATAAAGGTAGCTATCATGGATATGGTAGCGGAACTTACGGAAAACGATGACGAAAAAGTCACAGGCCTGTTCAACGGCTACAGCAAGACCATCAAGCTGGAAGGCCTTGAACCTGAGACCAAGTACAATTACATCGTCTTTGCGATAACTGAGGATGGAGATGTTTACGGTACTGAGGAATACGAATCCTTCAAGACCATTACTGAGTACAAGGTCAACCCAGCATGGACAGTGGAATATACAGGCCGCCAGTTCATCGGTGAGCAAGAGTACGAAAATACTGTCAGCGTAACAAGCAAAGACGAGAACCCGTACTTCATGACCATCGTAACCCAGGAACGCTTCGAAAGCACTGAGATCAAGACACTGCTCACCGAGGAACTCGAATCGCTCAAGGAGTTTATCGATCAGTACAATAAGTATTATGACGTCGTAACCACATTCAAGAGCTGGTGCTTCAGCGGCAATGCAATCGATGCTTTCGGTCTGGAGTCTGACTATGACTATGTTGCCATGGCGATCGGAGCCTCAGAAGACGGTGAGTTGACAGGCCTCTATGCATACTCAGAAGTGTTCCAGCCTTACGAGGAAGAGATGACTGAGGCCTATGCTTCATGGATCGGCGACTGGGTGTTTACTGGTGCCAACGGAGTCTCATTCGACATCAACATCAGAAAGGACAAGAGCAACAAGACATTTGTCATGACAGGATGGGAAGGCGAAGAGGCAAGTCACTGTGAGGTAATCATCGACTGGTATGGTGACTCATGGATGATCTGGTCGCAGCATATCCTGTCAGGATCAGATCCGACTTATGGAAACTATGACATATATTTCTGCCCGGTAAATACCGAGAACGGCAAAGGATATATCGGAGACTACCCTATGTGCATAGGAGCCGTAACCGAGGACGGATCACGCATGGTCGGCATTTATCAGGAAGAGGGCTTCACATTCACCCACATGCAGTTCCTTGCAGAGTGGCCGGACGGTCTCTATAGGGTAACCCATACTACGGAGTTCCCAACTTTCCCTATCACGGTGACTCCGGTAACCAAAACAAAGTCAGTCGACTGCAAAGCCTCTCCGGTCAGCAGAAAGGTCCTCATGGCCCCAATCAGCGTTCCACACGAAACACTGACAATCAGCACGATACGCTAGTGTCCTGCATGGCTCGGAAGGCAGGACAATCACACAACATACTGACTTTCAGCAACATACTGGTCCCGGTCCGGGGCCAGTTTTTTATTTGCACGGATGTTGGAATAACCGGATATAAAACATGAAGTTATGACTACTATAGTTGAATGGCTGAACAGCATCATGACAGGACACTTCGGGTTGAAGACCGAACTGGCTGACACGATAGACGGTATAGCTGCACTGCTTGTAATCGTTTTGATTGCAGTGGGTATAAACTGGATATTCCAGAGCATCTACAGATGGATGAGCAGGCATAACATAAAGCTTATTCACTCGAAATGGCAACCTTACCTTTCCGGACGGCGGTTAGGGCACCGAGTCCTGCTGCTGATTCCGGCGGTAGCTTTTTATTTCCTCGTGAACTTGGCTTTCGGAGATTCCGGCAAGACCGTACGCCTGCTTCATAGGGTCGACATAGCATACATGGTCCTGGTCTTTGTGATGATATGCAGCGCATTGCTTCTGACCATCCTTGATGCGTACAGCAAGACGGACAAATATAAGACACACCCGCTCAAAGGTCTGATCCAGGGCCTGCAGGTCGTGCTTTATTTTGTTGGGACGATAATCATCGTCGCTGTCCTGATAGACAAATCTCCGACCGTGCTGCTGACCGGATTGGGCGCCTCTGCTGCCGTGCTTATGCTCATTTTCAAGGACAGCATTCTGGGATTCGTGTCCGGGGTGCAGCTGTCACAGAACAATATGATCCAAATTGGAGACTGGATCCAGATGCCGGACGGAAGTGCGAACGGAACTGTGGAGGAAATCACTCTGAATACCGTAAAGGTACGCAACTGGGACAACACACTGTCCATGATACCGCCATACACTCTGGTCACCGCCCCGTTCAAGAACTGGCGCGGCATGCAGGAAAGCGGTGGCCGCAGAGCGGACAAATGCATATACATAGATGTGAACTCTCTGGAAATATGTTCCGAAGACATGATATCCGACATCCTAAAGGCCTACCCGATCCTGTCGGATTACATGAAGTCTGCCGTTCCGACCGGGCAGTCATCTTCACATGAAACGGTTCCTCAGATGACCAACATCCAGATTTTCCGTGCCTACATCACAGCCTACCTCAGCACCCACCCCGAAGTCAACCCGTCGCTGGACATCATCGTGACACAAAAGGAGGCTACAGCATATGGCCTCCCGATCTATGTGTATTTCTTCTTGAGTGACAAGGCATGGGCCTCATTCGAACGCAAGCAGTCAGACATCTTCGCCCACCTGATGACCGTAGCTTCCGACTTCGGCCTCCGCCTCTACCAGCGTCCGTGACATCCAGACTAGGGACTCGGCAGCGACGGCGAGAAAGCGCATACAGCCATATCATTGACTCCCAACGAGTTACCGGAGTGTCCTGCCTTCCTCGCCATGCAGGACACTCCGGTAAACCTTTGTCATTCAGAGAATTATACAAAACACTACTTCAGAAGCGCCAGATCGGCAAGGGCGATGGCGGTCATGGCTTCGACTACCACAGGGGTGCGGAGGGCGAAGCAGGCATCGTGACGGCCCTTGATTTCGAGAGTGTCCATCTCGCCGGTCTGGAAGTTGAATGTCTGCTGGGCCTTGCGGATGCTGGATGTCGGCTTGAACGCGACACGGAATGTCAGAGGCGCACCATTGGTGATGCCGCCATTGACCCCGCCTGCACCGTTCTTCAGAGGTCTTCCGTCCGCTCCTATAGGGTCATTATGCTCCGAGCCCTTCATCCTTGCCGCCTGGAAACCGTCTCCGAACTCAAGGCCACGCACTCCCGGGATCGAGAAGATTGCATGCGCGATCATAGACTCCACGCTGTCCCAGAACGGCTCACCATATCCCGGGTCGATCTCCGGCACAGTACACTCCACAACCGCTCCAAGGCTGTCGCCTTCTTCCATGGCCTTATCGATTGCCTCCTGCCACCTTGCCGGAAAATCATTTCCCCCACACATCGCTGCATGTGCTTCGTCCCCGCACGTCATTGCGAGGGCTTCGCCCGTGGCAATCTGTTCACATGAATCCAAAGACACACCTCCCAATTCCACCAGTCGGGCATTGACCTCCTTGGCAGGCGTCTCATCAAGAATGGTCAGACTATAAAGCATCTTCTTGGCCACGACTCCTGCAGCAACGATTGGCAAAGTCAGCCTGCCAGAAAAATGTCCGCTGCCGCGAGGATCCTGATAGTCATCCCATTTCAGCGCTGCTGTCAGGTCTGCATGGCCCGGACGAGGCATAGCCGCGAACTGGCTGTAGTCCGAAGATTTCGTATTCATGTTCCTGAACACAATCGTCAGAGGCGCACCCGTGGTACATCCCTCATACACTCCGCTCACAAGCATAGGCTTGTCCTCCTCGATACGAGGAGTCGTGCCCTTAGCCCCGCTCTTGCGGCGGGCCAGATCCTGCACGAAGTCCTCCTCGGACAGTTCGATGCCAGGCTGCACGCCGTCCAATACCACACCGATGAGCTCGCCATGCGACTCACCGAATATCGACACTCTGAATTTTCTACCGAATGTGTTCATATCTGTTTCTGTTATCTCATTATCCATCAGCGCCTTACAGATTCTCCTTGCTCCCCTTTGACGGCAAGGACATTTCGTAAAGCGCTCAGTTACTGCAACTTACGCTCCACAGCTGCGAATATATCATGGAACTGCGGGAAGGATTTGGCCACGCATGCTTCGTCGTCGATGGTGATCGGGCTGTCGGCGCCGAGAGAGGCGACCTTCAGGGCCATGACCATGCGGTGGTCGTGGTGGGAGGTGTAGGCTCCGCCTTTCAGGAGACCGGGAGCGACAGATCCCTCGGCTTCGCTCGGGATGACAGGGGACATGAGTCTCTGAACCAAAGTGTGTCCTTCTATTATGAGTTCATCTTTCTCTATACATGCCTTCACTCCCATCTGGGTCAGCATTTCGAGGATTGCCCTTGCTCTATCGCTCTCCTTGTTTGCCAGACGTCCGACGCCTGCTAGTCTTGAGGTTCCCTGACAGAAGGCAGCGAGGACCGCGAGGATCGGGAAGAGGTCCGGACAATTGGATGCATCGGCACTGAAGGCTTTCAAAGGTGCACGCTGGGCGGTGATGTTACCTCTGTCGCCATCCAGCTGAGAGAGGCTGGCGCCAGCATCCATGAGGATGTCCATGATCGAAAGATCCGCCTGGAGGGATGTTGTGTCAAGGCCGGAGAGTTCTGAGCGGCCAAACACTGCACCTGCCACAAGGAAGTTTGCGGCTGCACTCCAGTCGCCTTCAAGATTGATGTTGGCTGCTCTGTATTTCTGTCCTCCCTTCACCTTGAAGACCATCTCGGTGCAAAGCGACCAGTCTCCTCCTGATTCGAGGAAATCAGGTCCGCCGAGCATGTCGTTTCCGACCTTGATGCCGAACTTCTTCAGCACCTCGAGGGTTATGAACATGTATGGGATGCTCTTCGGATCCTTCACGATGACTGAGGAGTTCCTGTCGGCGAACGGCAGGGCCATCAGCAGACCGGAGATGAGCTGGGAACCATGTTTACCTGAGATCTCTGCACGGCCGGCCTTAAGCGGACCTTTGACTGTGAGAGGTACGCGGAGGGGATCACACGTCATTGCGAGGGCTTCGCCCGTGGCAATCTGTACAGACTGACACTCCGCCTCAAACGCCTCCATGATCTCACGTGCACCTGTCAGAGGACGGTTCAGAAGAGTCTTCTCTCCCGTGAATGTCACAGGACCGGCACAGAGCTGGGCCATTACAGGGATCATCATTCTGGTCAGCAGACCTGACTCTCCCACATGGAGCTCAGTCATATCCATGCTTCCGAGACTTGCGGATATTCCCTTGATAGTCACTTCGGTTCCATTGACCTCAACCTCTGCTCCGAGGTTTCGGGCCACCTGAAGGGCGGCCTCATTATCCCCGCATGGGGTGTATCCATGAAGACGGGAGGTGCCTTCTGCCAATGCTGCAGCAATTATCGCCCTCTGGGCAAAGCTCTTGGATACCGGCATGACCAGCGGCTCAGACGTGTCAATGAACTTGAAGTTGCCATATGCAGCCTTGCGCATTTCATCCGTCGGCCACTGGCCAGGAGCGGCGGCCTCATCGGCACTGAGAGCCGCATATGTATATGGAGCACCATATTTCAGACAATCAAGACGAGACTGACGGCCTGCCTCGCCCATGCAGAACGCTATGAGGTCGATGTTCTCAGCCTTGGCCCATTCGTACAGTGCCATGACCTTCTCCACATCTTCCGAAGAATGCGCCGTGGTCACAAGCTTGACGATGTCGGCACCATGGTACTTGCACTTCTCCACCAGCGCCTTGAGCGCCTCGTATGAATCCGTTCCTTTGAAATCATGGTATGAGCGGATGAATATGGTTCCGTTTTCATGGGCGGCGCTGCGGACCCTCTTGGACATCTGCTTCTGCGCCTCGATCTCCACGTCCACATAACGCGCACCGGCCTCGATGGCCCTGACGAGCCTCTTTTCGGCGATCTGCATCGCCTTGATCTCACGTGCCGAGTCCGTCAGTCCCTGCAGCGACGGCTCATTATGCGCCACCTCTGCAATACGGCATGTAGCCACCAGAGGCACATCGGATGTGAACACGTTCTCTGTTTCCCTGGCCGACAGTTCGCACCTGTCCAGACGGATCTCCGCCATCTCGCAATGCTCCAGAGCCTCAAGAATCTGCTCTGCAGTCTTGTTCTGTATCGTTGTACAAATCATAGTTCTAACTTTTTGTCATTTCGAGCGCAGTCGAGAAATCTACGCCAGCAGCCCCACAACTTCATCCACTGTCAGGTCATGCATGACCACATCACCGATGGCGCGCGGCAGCACGAAATGCACCTTGCCGTTCTCTGCCTTCTTGTCCTTGCGCATCGCTTCTGCCATGTCGTGGATGCTGTATGGGTTGATGATCAGGAGCAGGCATGCATCCAGATCATGCTCTATGGCAGCGGCGAATCCCGGCTCCGCCATCTCCAGCTTCTCCGCCAGCTGCGCAGCATATACCATTCCAAGCGCCACTGCATGACCATGATCTATGTCATTATGCTTCTTATGTGCCAATGCTTCGATTGCGTGGCCGAATGTATGGCCGAGATTCAGCTTCATGCGCTCGCCGCTCTCGAACTGGTCGCGCGAAACCACTCCTGCCTTCACCCTCGCAGCCGCAGCAATCAGCGGAGTCAGCTCCGTAAGCCTTCCTGTCAGAGCCTCCGGCCAACGTGCCTCACCGTCACTCAAGGTTGCTCCCGCACACAATTCTATGAAATCATTAGTCAGCGACTTCAGAAGACCTGCAGCCACTTCGTAATTACCGTCATCCTCTATGATGAATGTCTTGAGCATCTCCGCAGCTCCGGCCTGGAAGTCCTCCATCGGAAGGCTCTCCAGAACCTGCGGACATACATACGTAAACTCCGGCTGACGGATCACCCCGAGCATGTTCTTATAGCCGCCCATATTGACGCCGGTCTTGCCGCCAATCGCCGCATCCACCTGCGCCAGAAGGGTCGTAGGCACATACGCAAAGCGCACTCCCCTCTTATATATTGACGCCGCAAAACCCACCATATCCGTGGTTATGCCACCACCGATCGCCAGCACGAGAGCATCTCTATCAGCACCATTTTCCAGCAGCCATCCGCATATGTCCATGACGGTATCCATGCACTTGGCTTCCTCTGACGCCTCAACCAACATTCCAGGCGCACCGCGACGGTTCAGCATCTGCGACATCTCATACGCCGCCGAACAGCCCATCGCCACATTGCTGTCCATCACGACATACACATGCTCATACGGCTCCAGGCACGCCTCCAGCCTTTCCACACCTTCTTCCACAAGAATACGGCTGACAACCTGATTCCCGTCGTATATATTTATCTGCTCCATAGATTACTGTTTTACAATCTACAAATATAACAATCTTTTGTCGGATATTAGGCGCTGCTATGGGTATTGCTGTGAGGGCTGGGGCAATTTCCTATGTTATTTGCACTAGACACCCTGATTGTGGTGAGGGGCTGGAGCAGTTTACCTTGTATTTTGCACTATACTCCTTCCGGGAGAGGGGAGGACAGATGAAGAATGCTCTGAGTCTGAACATACCTGAGCGAACACACCTTGGACGCTTTCCCTGATATATCCGTCCAAGGTACCGTGATATTCACTATTATAGAAGGTTTTAAGCACCACCTTGGTCAGTTCTATAGGGTTTTCCGTCCAAGGTATGTCATTTATTTTGCAATTTCCGAAATTTCCGATACCTTTGCACTCCTTAACCAGAAGGTCTATCCTTCACGTGCTTTAAAAGCACACCAGCCCGGATGGCGGAATCGGTAGACGCGCTGGTCTCAAACACCAGTGGAGCAATCCGTGCCGGTTCGATCCCGGCTCCGGGTACCCGTTAAATCGCAAATCTTTGATTTTCAAGGATTTGCGATTTCTCTTTTGGATTTTGCACCACGGTTGCACCACAACTTTTTAGTCAGTTTTCATCTATTTTATCAAAATTAAGAGCTATTACTTCAAACGATATCTTTTTACTTTGGTCGTTCGGATGCGAGAAAATATAACTTATTGTAGATTCTGAACTCTTTCCTAAACATTGCACATAATACTTGTGCTGACATGTTTCCTTTTGAATCAAATTCAAGACTCTTGTCATATTCTTGCCTAAAACAAATATCACTAATGCAACATTAGAATCATGCCATGTCAAATAGCGTCCAAACAGTTGATCGATTGCGTTCTTGTGATACTTCGGTCCCTTCCAGATTTTGCATTCAACAATACATAAATTTCGAGAATCGCTGGCTCGCCTTATCAAGATATCAGTTTTCCCCAGTCTATTATATGTTTCAGGCGTAACCGTTGCATCTCCATACTTTAATGACAATGCATTCACCATTACATCCCTCATACCCTCTTCGTCCTTCCCTCGATATAAAGAAGGTAATCGTTCCATACTCTGCCCTGCTTGTATTATATCTTTAATAACTGATTCTGTCATAGAATCAGCCTCGGACTTCTCCTTTGATTCAATGTCATTCAACAATTTTTGAGCATGTTCAATAGATAGTACATATTTATCATCCACATAGTCTATTATGCTATAAGACCAGTTTAAATGAATTCCGCATTGTTTCTGTACATCTATTAATTTAATTCCATATGATAAAGCAAGAGCTGCCAATCTGCGAGAAAAAGTAATCATTAACCCCCACCACTCACCAAGGCATTTAAAGATTTCGGGGTTATCTCCTTCTTCAAACTCTCCCTTTAGACCACGTTGTGCAAAAGAGTAAAACCTATCCTCTACATACTTCCAGTATTCTATATCTTGCTCATATCTACTTATCATATCATGACAAGCCTCTATTTGCTTTTCCGGCATTAATAGCTTTCCGGTCCTTTCATCAACCGCCTCTTTAGGAACTTTTTTCCAATCATTCAAAGCTTGTGCGGTCACTTGTATAGCCTTTTTGCGCTCCTCAATCCTAGCTAACGGATAAAAAGCATCAGCAAACTCCTTAAAAGGATAAAGGAGAGATATAATATATCTAACCTTATCATCTTGAGAGACACACCTTTTTAGGTTGTCCTCTATTTCTTCAATTAAGCCACCATCTCGACATACAAGTACCTCATCATTGAAATCATCATATGCTTCTTGTATATATTCGGGGAGTTCTACCTCATGTCGAATCCTCCACCTTCCTTGAAGCGCATCTTTAAGATTCCTTCTTTTCCCATATGGATTAGTCATATATGGCAGATCGTATTCCGTACGCACCCAATCTACGCACATATATGCTCCACCACTTTTATATGCCTCAAAAAATGTATCCTCAATAATTCTATTCTTAGCATAAACTTTCTGCGTATAGGGCAACCTCTTTTTTCTTACATAACGAAGATAACTGGCGTTTATCTCTTTAATTCTAGCAACATCTGAGGACGTCAAAAATGGATAAATAGCCTCTGAGTCTTTCATATATTTTTTCTCAGCAGACAGATGCCACCTACATGTAAATTCTTCCACCAAATCTCGCTCCCAAGCATCAGCATCAGATTGATGTTCCAACTCATACGTTCGTAAGCATAGGGCAAAGTAATTGTCAAATATCTCTTTTACACCAATGCTGTCATACATTTTAAGCCAATAAGCAACAAAACCAACCGCAACTATTGGACACGACAACTCGGCTTCTTCAGATAGATGTTTTTCTCTAAGTATGCCCTTGTCGTTTAGATAATCTACAAAATAAAAAACATTATTATGTAATTCCACAATAGCGCCTGTTTGATTCGTCTGCCAATAGTCTATTATTGTCCTACTAGATCCTCGCGATATTTTGGGAAACAAAGTATCTTGCATATTTATTATACATTTTACATTATCCAAAATAAAAACATCCGAACCTCAAAATCCTGGAAGATTGTCATTCAAACACAAAAGGTTCATCATTCTAATAACTAATCCGCTTCAAGAGACTATTAATTATTCATTCTCAACAAAGTTATATGATATGGCAGCATATTCCAATATATTATAATATACAAAAATAAAACACTCCACACCTCATCCCATCTAAATCTTATAATTTTCATTATTTATAAGTGCCCAATATTGTGGATTAATAGAGATATAATCTCTTTATTTTTAGTACATTTGCTAGACATTTCTTTACAAAATATGGAAACCATAAAAAATCTAATATACCATTCATACGAAACTCTTTTCTCAAGCAAGAATCGAGTTCAAAAAGAGCAGATTTTATTCACAATAATTGAATTGAAAAACAGTAATCCCGACCTTGCCAATATCAAGCAATCTAAGTACAAAGATTTTAAAGACTTCTGCGTTTCCTATATCACAAACAAAAACACTTTAGACTACAATCACTCCACATATTCTGAAAACATCATATTAGACCTACTCACCACCTGTAAATTTACTACTGAAGAAACATATCATCTTCTTGTCTTTATACAAAGTCTATATAAAGACTCACACCTCAATCACACCAATATTGAAGCTCAAATAGTCCAACATAGAATACTTATAGCGAGACAACATCGTAAATGGTTTAAATTTATATTATTGACCCTATCACAAAAAACCACATACACAGTAATTGCACTTATATTCTTCTTCACAATGGAACTTCTAATCTTGTTACCTGCTCCATGCGAAGTAATGGAAATAATTTCTTTTGAGAAAGTTAATTACTGTAGTGATCCAATAATAAACCACATTGTAAATGCACTAAGTCTACATATAGAATTTTTAGATGGAGCCACCTTAAGTGCCGCTACTGCTACTGGGGTAATACTTATAGGTGGTTGGAATTTAATCTATATCATTCTAATTGTAAACATACTATTTAAGAACCTATTAACGAGAATTGAAATATATGATCCCGAATAGTCAGATTTTCGTAAATCTATCGTATAAAACCACTCAATTTCTATACCGTGGAACTATTCTGCTCTACGGAGCTTGTATTCTGTTTTTATACGACAATCAGTTCAGTTTATCGATATACCTTATAGCGTATACACTCTACATACTATTAGAGTTAATACAATACAACAAATTTCCAATTATACGTACCATCTACGACTACATAATCATCAGCGTAGTTCTATTATTTAAAGACATTAATAACGCATTATTATTTACATACTTTCTACTTCCTATTATAAACTCCATAAATTATACAGGAAAAAGGAATAGAGTATATTTGCTTATACTCCTGTATACTGTCTTTTATTTTGTTCTTATATTTAGTTCAGGAACATTTAGTATTAAAGGCACTTTACTGCAAATCCCCGTTATAACTACAATTTGGATTATTTCATATTGCTCTAAGATATCTTGGGAAAGAGACAAAATTAACCGTGACTTGCTTGACATATTGTTGACTCATCAGTCTTCTGCCGCAAAACCTTATGAAATTTATGAAAGAATAATTGAACGAGTAAACAGTCGTAAAATCATCAAGTCAATCTCATGTTTTTCAACAGACGGATTTAAGACTTTCCAGTTGATAAACTCCTCTAGATATATATTTAGATATGAATTAAACATCAACAATAAGCGCCAGAACCTAAAGCGTTTAAAAATGGGAGGAATATTATGGAACGTTAGATTCATAACCGACAAAGAAGACCAATCTTTTAATATTGTACTGCCTATTTTAGATAACATTCTAGGATTAGAGGGTCGGCATTTCATATATATAATAGCCCTAGATACTGGATTTCGCTTTCAGGATTTTTTTAGAATTATAGGTCTAGAACCGTTCTTTATTAGTGTATCTAAATATATTATTGCACTACAGTCCATTGAAAAAGTCAAGCAAAATACCAGAGAGCGTATTGTCGGACATTATAACTTTGTACAAAGTGCAATAAACACAATGCACTTTATAAGAAACCGCTTAACACCATATCAGACATTATTAGATTTACATGATGAAGCAAGCAAGAGCAATTATAATCCAGCAATTGCAGGACTGCTTAAAGAGACCGCAGATAGAGCTCGTATTGAGCTTGACGCATTACTTAAAAGATCCGAATATTTATTAGAAAAAGGGAATGATCCATATAACCACCAAGAATTAACTAGCATAAGCATCAAAAGGATTCATGGACGTATTAGAAAAATATGGAGCATGTACTTCACAGATGAAATAAAAACAAATACAGGTTCCACCTATAGTGAAAGTGATAATCTATCTGTAATATCTAACATTAATGCATTTGACATTCTTTTGACAGATATTATTGGTAATATTAAAAAGCATTATAAAGCTTATGCAAAGTGTATTATTACCTTCAGCGACAATGATATTTGCATAACTTTTGAAAACGACTTTACAAACCAAAACAACGCACAAGAGTATGCAAATCACATTAACAGCAAAGATAAAGATGAAATAATTAAACGTAAGACTCATGGTGTCGCAAACATTAAACAATTTGCATCAGATCTTAAAATAAACATTCAGGCCATAGCAAACGACAGCAAGATAGTAATGAAATTACATATAATAATTTACAAAGATGATGAAAGTATTAATAATTGAAAATGAAACCCAGACTGTCCAAGTTGCTTTTAATGCTGCGAATACTATTTTCTTCGAAGGAAAAATTCAGTATTCATATGCCACTAAATCGCAAGATGTTCAATGGAGCCAGATTAATCAATTCTCCTGTATCTTTGTTGACATCAGTCTTGCTATGAGGAGTGATTTAGATGGGATTGGTATTATCACAAAAATACAAAATGAGTATCCTGCATTGCTTTCCAGAATAGCCATAATAACTGGACATCACAAAATTTCAGAGGCTATTAAAGAGAATGGGCTAAAAATTGAGCCAACTCAAATAATTCTAAAGCCTCTGAAATATACTGAACTCGCTAACTTTATCAAGAGTTGCGAATAATACTGATTGTTAACCGTGATTTATAAACAAATTATAACGGTTCAACTTCGTCATCACATTCATCAACGACATCTTTATCGGTTAATTCCATAAAGATGTCAAGGAACGCACGCTTCGAGAAGAAATATCCCTTATCAGACTCCAACTTATCAGCCATAACAGAGAAACCATAATTTGCATATTCCTCCATTGTTTTGATTAATTGCGTCACCACATCAGCCACCTTAATCTCTCCCTTATCGAGTGCAATCCAATTGATTGGAGTCTTAGCAACAAGAGATATAAAGATATACTCCCTCAACTTAGGATATGCCTTTCTTAACTTCTTTGAGTCCAGATTTCCCCACTTATCAAGCGGCTGGCCTAAAATTTTCACCTCCTCTGAATCATCTGTCAAAGGTATCTTCTTATCGGCATATAGACCAATGAAGAATGCCATGATATAAGGCTCATAACCAGCTCCGAGAATCTTACCTTTAGCATCAGTATGCTCTGAAGCACCGATACCATAATCCGCAAGAACTCTTATGACGCTCTGCTCATAGTGCTTTTCGAACTTAGGATTGCGTCTTCCCCAAACATCGATGATTTTCTCATCTTTGTCAACGTAGTCAATTATATTATCGTTCATAGGATTATAGTTTTGTTATAACAGTTTGAATTGTAGCCAGTTTCTTATCGTCAAATGGCTTCATCTTCTCAATGCGATAAACAGTTCCATTGACAGACTTCACCTTATTCTTATCAACTACGGTATCGCCATTCGCATCCTCTACAAGAAAACTCTTTGTAACGATAATTACCTGTTTGTCAAGTTTACTGATAACATCAAAGAACTCGCTTTCTTTGGTTGCCGCAAATGACGATGTAGGAGCATCAAATATCAAAGGATACTTCTTCTCTTTCTTTTGTGCCGACAACTTAGAAATTGCAAACAGGATTGACATAAACTGTGTTGTTCTAAGAGCAGTATTAGGATTATATATTCTTGCCTCATCATCATCAACCAGCACCGCCTCTGCGTTTCCTTGCGCTTTCATAAGGATGCGGATTGTACCCTTGAAATCATCTATATTAAGCATATCAAGATATGCGTTCGCCTCATCCTCTATAGACATCAGCAAACGTTTCTTGTTCGTCTCCTTTGCGTTCTTAAACGCCTCGGAAATCTTATTGAGAATCATCCATGTATTTGAATACATTTCAGCAGATGTACCTTTTGCAAGCTTAGCTAATTTTTCCTGACACTCTTTTAGGTTAGCTGTTCCTGTAGCAATCTGCCTTTTCAGAGTCTCTATGCTCCTTTCAGCAGAATGCTTCTTATCCATCCAGTTCGAGATATTCTCGTAATTTGCAGTAAGCTGCTCCTCTGTCAGTCCATCTGTCTGGGCAAGGATTCTCTTCTTCTGCTCCAACTCTCTTTCAATATTTGCGTCAAGTTTCTTGACATCTTCGTGCAACCTGTTATAGAACGCGATTGCA
The DNA here is from genome assembly GCA_017631875.1 of Bacteroidales bacterium. The sequence continues at coordinate 29,750 of JAGBSL010000006.1, forward strand.
TCTTCTATTTTTGCACGAAGCTTAGTGATATTTGAAAGGTTATCATTAAGTATTGTATCACGCTTCTGAAGTTCCTGAATATAGTTATTCTCATACAATGATTCTTCTTCGTCATCCTCGACTTTAAGAGAATCCTTATACTCATTTAACTTCGAAAGCATAAAGTTCCAAGCATCAGACCCCTTCGCAGCAGGACGGCCACATACCTTACAAACCTCAGCATCTAGCATCTCTTGCATAATCTGAGGACCAGGAACATGAGCTGGAAGCGGAATGAAGTTCGTCTCAGCTTTGCTCAATAATTTTTTGACGCCAATCTGCTGCTGGTGCTCATTCTCCTGTCTTCTGCGCTCTTTATCAGCCGCACTCACAATTGCAGTGTATTCATTAGCAATATCTTCAAACCCCATAAGAATCCACATGTCATCTAAAAGATTGATTGTATAATCCTCATGGATTCTTGCCCTGGTCTCATTGCGTTTCTTCTCAAGATTAGCAATTCTGTCATTAACAGCTATGAGCAACTTAGAAGCCTCCCTGCTCTGCTCTATATTCTTAAGCAATTCAGTAAAGTTTTCCACCTCATTCTCTGCATTCTTGAGCTCGCGAGTCTTACGAGAAATCTCCATCTTCAGATTATCTATCTGAGTAGTTAAGCTACGAATCTCCGCTGCATTCTTGCGATCCGTCTTTTGGGCATTCTCTCTCGCTTGATCAGCTTTTCTTGTAGCATACTCCATAAATGAGAAATAGGCATCAAAATCCTTAACATCACTGAAAGTATCTACCAGCATCTTCAAAGCATTTGAAGACTGAAAAATGTCAAGATTTGTTTCTCCCTTGAACATAGAGTATTTTCGCAATTCTGATGGGAGATCATACTCAAAACGATTACCGGATTTAATATCACGCTCTACGCCATCCTGAGTAATCAGATTAAACTCATAATTGGATGTAGTGATATCGCCATTATAAGCTTTAGTAAATCGGAACTTCTTTTCAAGAATCTTCTGACAGCCATTGTGCTCATAAGTAACACTGACAGCAACATTGTCCGAATCGCCCGAAAACAACTCTTCAGCCCTTTTCTTTGAGATGAACTTCACATCAGTTTTAACTACATCATCAGTTCTGAACACCCACTCCAAAGCCTCGAAAAGCGTTGTTTTACCATCGCCATTAGAACCGATAATAAGGTTAAGACCATCACAGAAGTTGAAAACATTAGTCTTGTAATAACTTCTGAAATTTTGGATTTCGAGACTCTTAATTATCATACAAGTAGTTTTCGTTTAAGTAGTTAAACACAGTGCCATAAACCTTTTTCTGCGTTGCCTCATCAGTTGCTCCACGCAACTCATTGATAATCTTAGCAACAGCAACTACTACGGGGCTTTCAGATCCTAATGCCGACTCGAAATCCTCATAGTCAGATTCTTCATACTTGTACCTCTCCTTGAGAGCCTGGTCATCAAGAACCATTCGTAACATTCTCTCTTTGTTGGTCATAATGTATAGTTGTTAATAATTATAAATTCAATGCATAGTAATCCAGGGCAGATCTCAATTCCATCTCAGAGAACGAAGGATTCTCCGACATATCTGCAAAGTTCTTCACCCTTGCCAACTCGCTCTTCAGTAACGAACGCTCCATCTTATAACTATTGTGGTGTGCTCCCACCTCTGGAACCACTACTAAATCATGCAGAATCGCATATTCTTTATCTGAATGCTTTCTCAGAACACGACCACGTCTCTGAATAAACTGCCTTGGATTTCCTGTACTTGAGCAGAAAATTGCAAGTTCACTTCTAGGCACATCAACACCTTCATCCAAACACTTCATTGAAGTAAGAACCTGAACCTTTCCTGTAGCAAAATTTCTCAGCAGTTCTTCCCTGTCCTTCTGTCCCGAAACAAACTTCCTCACAGTCACATGACCATCAACATTAAGAACGGCTGCAGTATATTCGTTAATCAAACGATCTGTGTCTGCATCTTCTGCAATAGTATCAGATTTATCAAAGTCATCTTCTGCTCCAAAATAATCAGGTTTCAAGCCTTCTGGAACATATACAAGCGTATAGTTGAGATTTCCTCTTTCTTCAAAGCGTTTATGTACAATCTCTCTAAACACCGGCAACTTGTTAGCCGCCTTATGTATTATTCTCTTACGTGCCAACAAAAGCCTTTTTAGAATCTCATCCTTCGTCGTAAAGGTCTCTGTATTGTAATTGAAATACTTTGAGATTTTCTCAGATAGTTCAATGTATGCATCCATCTCCTCATCTGTTAGACGTATCACATGAGGATAGTAGAAGTACTTGCACAATACCGGATTAGCACCATGAATAGCCTCATCCATCGAATATTCAAAAGTATATGATTCTTCAGCGCCAAAGAACTTTCTTAGTTTTGTGTTACCCGCATCATCAAACTGTCTCTCTGGGGTAGCAGACAATCCGACACGCCTTGCGTATGGAATTTCTTTTAGTTTCTTAGCCATTGATTCAGCCCCCATGTTATGAGCCTCATCAGCGATCAACAAAACCCTTCTCTTGTCGAGACTATTAAGTTTATCAAACACCTTCGGTCTTGAATAGGAGGCATATGTTGAAATAATGATATACGACTGAAACTCATCAGTCTGATATTTCTCGTTGAAGCAAATCCTATCTACCTCTTCCTGCCAGAAAGGATTCTTGGAGAATACTTTAACGATATTGCTGAATCGGAACTTACGGCATTCCTCCTCCCACTGATTGACAAGAGTAACAGTCGGTACCAAGATTATAGCCTTATAGTAACCCTTTCTAGAATAAATCTCATATAGACAGTTCAGCGAAGTAATGGTCTTACCTGTACCAGTAGCCATCGCAAACAACCCTTTCTGATTATTATTCTTCCAGTTCTCAAATGCTGCTCTCTGATATTCTCTCGGTCCCTCTCTGTATGGGAAACGAGGAGTGATTTGATATGCTCCCTGCTCACCATCATTAAGAACTCCTGCCCTAATCGCTTTCTGTTTATAGCTCCTGAGTTTATCTTCAACGTTAAGCAAATCCTCTATATCTTGATTTCCATACGATGATGTAATCGCAGCCTCAAGATCCTTGGACGATAGATATTCAATCTCCTTTTGAGTACCATTCATCACCCTGTCAAACTCCGCCTTCTGATTAGCAATTTTCTTCTGAATTGAGATATCTGGCGAAGTACTCAAGAAAATATTAATGTCTTCAAGATTATTGAACAGGCCTCCCAGAGTGAAGTTTGCCGACCCCGAGAACCCTACAATCATTCCGTCAGAATCAATGAATTGTCCTCTTTTCGTATGTGCAATACCGGTAGTAGCTTTAGGCTTGATAATCTGTATCTCGATACGCTTTTCCTGAATCAAATATGCCAGGCACTTAAAGAAATGTTCCCCGTACTCGTCCAATCCCGCCTTGATGGACTCCCAACATGTCAAGTCAAATGGAGCGACAAGACCGCCCTCCAATCCTAATGAGATTGCATCCTTATCTTTTGCAGAAACGATTTGGTTAATAGCCATTCTCATGAAGCCACCATTGCTGATGAAAGTTGCAAAGGAAGATGACAACACATTGATTGCAGCTGAGTTAAAATATCCCAGCTGAATATCGAATATAAGGCTATTACTTAAGGCATTTGAGAAAAACTCGTGTGGAGTATGTTCACCTTGCGGTGTATAAACACCATCCTCAGCCCATTCAACATCGTTTAACATTCCTATATGAAGCAGTTTGCACAGTTAATATCATCGTCATCAAGAAGGTCAATCAGCAGTGAACTCTTTGACTTTTCAGCTGCGGCCTCAGTCTTCTTGATATGGTCAAGTTTAATTTGTCTCACTCGTTCCGGTTTTATAAGGTCACTGAGTGGTTCACCTTGAATCCAAGTATATCCATCCTTCTCATAACTCATAGCCTTCTCGAATAAATCCGGATGCTGCTCATATAGCCAGATCCATTCTATTTTCTGCTGGAAGAAACAAAAATAGCAACCAGAACGGCTTCTACAGTACTGTCCTTTCTTTCCGTCAACCTCAAAGTCAATCAGATTATAGTACGCAGGTACACCTACTCCGCTTTCTTCAAGGATTCTAAAAATATCCTCTTTACCCAGCACATCATCATTATCAATCAATGGGAAATAATCAAGTTTTCCAACCGGATATTCCGTATACTGCTTAAGGTATGCGAATACCGCATGATTGAATGCAATCACGTTAATATCCAGCAAGGCATTGAGTTTCTTTGAATAGAAGAAGCCCTTTCCCATTGGTGTCAGCAAAATCTTTTTTGCTTCCTCGTATGTAGTCTCATCAACAGCATTCTTATAACAATCATGGAACTTCTCCATGTTTGTATTATGCAGAACTTCGTTAATAACATCCAGACTCCAAATGTTCTTTCGGAATGGGAACACTGCCTGGATATTTGGCTTTGTCGAAACATATCCTTCTCTGTCCTCGTCACCACGAATACCAACATATGACACAGAAGGAGTATCGCCAACATACTTCTCAAACTCAGCCAACTTCATTTTGTTAGTGCACCATCTTGCCTGAACAGACGGAAGGTAACCACCACTTGTCTTTAAGAAATGGTCAAAAGGTGTTGGCTCAGGACTTCCTTGAGCGGCTATCAAAGTCGTGATATTACCAAGATATGATCTTAACTTGTCAACGAGTTCTTCTGTCTCAGTCAACTCGCACTTTGTGTCACAAGTATAGAAATCTATCTCAAGGTCAGGATACTTATTCTTGAGATAAATAGCCAATGCGGCACTATCTTTACCACCCGATATGCCTAATACATGTCTTACCGGTGTACTCATTACATTTTCTTTTTAATCAGTTTCATAAGGGCAGCCATATTTATCGAGTCATCTCCCGATAGAAGCTGTTCAATTTGCTGCTCCAGCCTTTCGACTTCCGACATACTTTCCTTTGGAATAAGTACCTGCTTTACAAAAGCCTTTTCCTTATTCTGAGTAATATGCAATCTGATGACATTTTCATCTCCAAGCTTATGCATTTCAACATAGTCGTCAAGCTGGAAGAATCTATCCTGGATGGACATGAACAAGAAGTCCTTTTCGCTATCCTTGATGTTCTCAAGAGCCTTGCTTAAGATAGAATAACATACTGCTTCAATCCATGTTTTCCTGTCTGCATACTTACCTGTCAAGCGAGCGTGGAAGTTTTTCATATCAATCGGCATAAGTTCAGTCTTGACTGACTTATATCGATTCTCTATAATTGGCTTATAAACTGTATAGTCGTCTTCGTTAATCTTAAGAGTGCTGAGAATCTTCTTCTCAATAGCTTTAACAAACTCGTCATAGCAACTTCTCAAGTCACGAATTGAGTTCTGGATAACCTCAACAAAACTCTCTATAGCCTCAGGATTCTGCTGAAGGATAACTTCCTTGAAGCCTAATGCTTCCGGCAATACCTCGAAGAAAGTCTCTTCTGGATCAGTTGCTCTTGCTATCACATCACGGAACTTCTTGGCATTAGTGGAAATGTCCTTAGTAGTTCTTGCATATGTATTCAGCCTCTTGTAGAATGTCAAGAATGGACGAATTGTTTCAATGAATGATGTGCCAGTAAGGTCAGACTGCTTGAGGTTAATAGCCTCACGGTATTTATCAAAGAACACCTGCTTTACACCCTCTACATTGAATGCTTTTAGCGTAAAGCTGTTTGGGGTTCTCTGTATAAGTTCAAGAACCTCTCTGTTGATGAAAGGAATATATGTTCCATCAGAATAAAGAGCAAAGTCATCCTTCTTGATGATGAGGAATGTTGGTAACCAGCAGTCAATAAATCCTCGCTTGAGACCGAGTGGAGCAGATGCGAGCAGCTTCGCTAAATCGCCAAGCTTTCTTTGTTTATTCTGTGCTGACTTGAGAAAATCCATACAGATATTCCACAAGGTCATAAATGACTCATCCTTTGGAGCACCCAAAGAGAATATTCCGTTGTCTTCAGAATGAATACCAGTATTCTTTACCATTGTCAGGTAAATAGATTTTTCTGGTGGGAACTTATCAGATGGGAATCCTATATTCTCTTCATCCTTATGCTCTAGCAATGACAACAAATAATTTTGTCTTGCAACAGACATTGTTGAACTAGGCTTTGGCTTATTGATAAGCTCATTCTTAAATACAGGAGTTCCGTAATAGATCGTATCAGATATAATCGAAAGCAACTTCGTTAACGCGCTGCTGCCAATAATGTTGTCCAATACAGAACCATTGAAAATCCACTCCACATTTTCCGAATAGAGGCTGTCCAATACAACTCTGTTCAGGACAGACTTCTCATAAGATATCAGGTTGTCAATCTCTTTATGAGCAACCTTATCATTTTCGTCGCCTATATAGAAATTCTTAACCCAAATAAGCTTATCAATTTCAAAAATCTGGTCAATGATTTCGTTAGCATTCTTGAAAAGACAGTAAGCAATCGGCAAGTTTGTCAATGCCATGCAATTCTCCTTGGTGTTCTCAAAATCATCCTTCCTTGGGAAGACCAGGTTTATATTTCCATCATAGTCTCCTTTGGCAACTTTATCAATAGGAGCACTTGTAATCAAGTATTCAAAGTACCTAGGAGTACCTGTCTTATAATAGTGAGCATTCGCTACAGATACCTTAAAATCAAATGACTGTCTTAGTTTGTCAATGAAATCATCGCTTCTCTTGCATTCAATAGCCGCATTATACAAGCCCATTTCAATATCCACGTCTGTTCCCTCGAAGAGGATATACTTAGACTTATACTTTGCATAACGGATAATCTTTGCCATCTCCAGCTTCTTGAGTATTGGCAAAGCATTCTCTATGTTCATTGTCTGCTGGGCGTACCAGCCGATGAACTTATTATCGATGATAGCTGCTGATGAGGCGAATATATTAAGAAGACCGATAGTCTTGACTATCTTGATTGCAGGTTCAATTTCCTCCAATGGCAGGTTCAGTCCTTCTGTCCTTTCAATTGCAATCTTAATAGCAGACCAGTTAGCAGAGTCTGCATTTGCCTCGTTTAAGTACGAATGGAAGTTATAAACGATATAGTCATGAACCTTTGCAAGATTATAAAGAGATCTAGGACCTGGAGCAAATTGCGCTATTGAATCCTCGCCGGTTGCCTCCAAGAACGTAAAAAGAGTTCTTTCATTTTGACCATATCGCTGATTGGCAAGTGTAAGTAGATAGGCAGCAAAAATATCCATAGGATATAGAGACTCACACACTTCAGGATTGAGCCCTTCAGCGACAAATTTGGATTCAACGGCAAGCTTATACATCTTCCGTGCAGCCTCGCTATCATGTACCATCCTCCTTTCTGAAATGCGGATAGCAGTAAGGTTAAGAAGCTGTTCAATAGGCTCCTTGAATACAATATCATTAATTCTTCCCTTAACCTTATTCCACTCCTGCTTCTGTTCTTCCTTCAATCCTTTAGCGTACGCATTGAATCCCTGATGCAGAGTAGTTAAGAGGAGGATATTTTTGTCGGTATCATTTACATATTCGCAGAACTTCTGCAAGAAATACATTTCCTTTTCAGGATTATTCTTGGCTGCATGTTCCAAAACCTTTCCGAACTCATCAATTACTATCACCAGGAATTTACCTTCCTTCATGGAGTTCTTGTAAAGTGTATCAAGAGCGGTAAATACATTCTTGTCTCCACCAAGTGACTTCTTTGGAAGATGACTTGATATCAGGTCAATGAGAGGAGTATAGTCGCCAACAATATTGACGAAGTTGAACTTCTCATAGCCGTTGAACTGTCCAATATTCTTTATTAGCACATTCTCTCCTGTCACCTTGTTTGACAAACAATTCTGCAAAGCCAATAAGAAACTAGACTTTCCTGTTCCATATGATCCAATCAAGCAGAATGAATGAATACCGGTGTTGAATGCATCCACGATCTTTCCAATTGACTGTTTTGCATTCGCTGTAACGACATAATTCAAGACTTTGTCGCTATCCCTTTCAATATTTATTGATGTAGAAAATTTCATCTCCCTAAATCTGATTGTAATACATAGATAGCACCTCGATCTTATCAATATCATCATTGATAACGAACAACTGCTCACCAGCAGCATTGTCAAATGTTATCTTATTATTTATAGCTGTTAAGCCAGAGAAAATCTCATACATGTCTCCCTGACTCAAACAGAAAACCAATGACAGTTCTAGAAGTCTGTCATATTCCACAACCTTTGCATCTGGGACAATGCTTCGTACAGCATACAAGAAAACCAGAGGATTGAGTTCAGCCTTTGTTACATAATTGAATTCATACAAATCCTTCTCAACTTTTTTGATAAGATTCAAATCAATGAGAACAGAAGAGAAGTCGTCAAATGTATAGTTATCAGGAATAACATACATTTTCAGTAAGGTAGATATGTCTTTGCTGATAGTATTCTCGTTATAGATAGTTTTCTCGAAGGCCTTATCAGCAAATTGCCTCTTTATGAAATTGAAGATATTAGTTTTAGAAAACTCCTTACGTTCTTTATGGAAGTATACAAATACCTGCCGATATAGTGTCGCATAATATGTATGGACAAGTTGGAAATGAAGTAGCCACAAGGTATTGGGGTCCTCAAGAAACGGATCATAGCCATTATCGTCAAAAAGCAGATCACCAAAGCGTGTCGTATTATTTTCTTCGTCAATGATTCCAAATGACTTCAGCCAAAACTTGATTGAGGCAACCATATTCTTACCGACTCCCAAGTCAACTACAGCCGTTTCATCATTGAATGACTTGCCTGACCTGACGAAATCATAACCTTTCTTCAGCCACATATTCTTGCACTGAAAGGTTTCGTGCCCTGAGAATGTATATTTCATCGATAGTACTCCTATCAATATCTCCGGCTCTCGATATTATGCATTCAGGTTCATCTACAAAGAAAGTGTGAGCCAGATTAGTCTTACTCTCATACTGGGCTCTGGACATGGCCTGTGCAATGAATAAGAATAATACAGCTCACACAGGCTATGTCGAAGGTCAAAACCTCTGAATAACCAATGCAAGCGTACAACTCATATTCCTATTGCACTTGAATTGTCCAGATTCAGTATGAAGGAATAAAAGCTAAACGCTTTCCGTAAAAATATGTCTGTTATCTTCCGATAACTTGACAAATATACACATTATTTTGATTGAATATATCAATTTGATATATCACCGGAATATAAACATCAGTATAAAGTAATTAGCCACCACTGCAATAAACACAAGAATAAACATAGCAAATACGAGTTTATGCTTAGACTCGGTGTTTTCTGCGTTCTCTTTAATTGCAATCATCATATCTTCCGATGCTTTGTTTTGTTTGGTCTGATCTTTCTTGATGATTTCTAATGCTGACTTGACGTGCCTGACATCTGAAACAATGTCATTCAGCACATTCTTCTGATCGGTCAGTCCAATACACGCCTCAATGGACTTGATCAAAGCGCCATAGATACAGGTGTCGCGGGAGTATTCGCGGGAATGTCCTGGATTCAGGATTGGATCTGCTATTTCCATTGGTTCTTTCAACTGTTCTTCAATCTTCCGTAATCTTGTTGAGATCGTTCCGACTTCCTTTGCGAGATCGTCGATAGTGGAAAGATGTTCATATATGCCTTCGAGGGCTTGGAGTTCTGTGAGTGAGTTATTTTGCTTTGCCATAATTGTCTGGGATTTATATGTTTATAATCTTATAATTTATAGCCTTGGACCTCGTTTCTTATTTGGTGCAAGGTCTTGTTCCTCGGATTTCTTTTCCTGGCCGGAGGCTATGAGATCGATGGCGAGGTCAGCTGCGAGCATTGAGAGGTCGGTGGTCAGGGAGTTGTCCTGGTCGTTTGAACTGGATTCATTGACTGAAGGATCTTGGACCTTGTCACCAGCATCTATGTTCACACCACCAGTGAGAGCTTTGTCGATCTTGAAGAAGCTGAGACTTCTGTCTAAGGAGGAGCCTTTGAAGGTCGTGCCGTCCCGGGTGAAGGAGATGCCTTGGGGGATGTGCGTGCCACTTCTGAACTTGATTTGTGCATTGATGCCATAAGCCTTCAAGTTGTTGGAGAAGTCTTTCCAACTGTGGGAATCCTTCAGGGCGGACTTGACATCATTTGCCATTCCGTACTTGATCCGTTCATTGGGGCGGAGTCGCTCTATCCTTGTCTGGGATTTGCCTTCGGCGAAGGTCAGACCGTATTTCTGCTTCAGTTCCTTGCAGACTCGCACATTCCGCTTCAGCCACTTGCTGTCGGAAATGCGTTTGCCATTGTTGTCCACGCGGTTGAAGATGAGGTGACAGTGGGGATTGGGAGTATTGTGGTGGCGGACAATGACATATTGAGTGTCATTGATTCCCATCTTTTCCATATACTCCTTTGCTACCTGTACCATAAACTCATTGGTCAGGCGTGGCTTGTCCTCTGGCTTGAAACTGATGGCTATGTGGCCGACGGGTTTGCTGACCCTTGGGTTCAGTTGGGATTGGATTTCGAAGCACTTGGCGGCGATCTTCGGATCGTCTGGGATGATGCCGTCGTGGGCAATCACTTCTGCCTGGTCTTTGCCGTAGGCGTATGCTGTGCAGCCTCCGAATGAGGCGCCGGTTACTATTTTTGCTATCATTGCTTGCTGGTTTTACTAATTAAACTATGTGCGAGGGATGCCCGATCGAGTCGGGCACCCGAGTGGATCATTTTTGTCTTTTCATCTCTTTGTGGAGGTGAGTGATGAGGTTCAGGACTTGGGGAAGGAGGTCGAACAGGGCATCAACGGTCGATTGGAGGCCTTGTGCGTGGGCAAGTCTCGTGAGTTGGTTCAGGTTGTTGCACAGACCCGACAGATCGCGGAAGACGGCGTTATGTTCCTGGATGAAGTTCTGCACGACCTCGGCATTGACGGATGCCTCCCGGACATATTCGGTCAATGTGCGGAATCCCGCCGTCCTCGCCCTGTGACGGACGATGTCATATTGCAGAGCGCTGTATCTTACGGTCACGGCCCGGCTCTTCTTCTGCACCCTGCTCGCTCTCGGGCGACCGCCTTTGTTCTTTTGTTCCATTGTTCTTTTCTTTGTTAGAGATTCCTCGACTCGCTATGCTCGCTCGACAATCGACGTAGTCGCTTGAGCAAAAGCGAAAGAATGACAGGTGGGGATGCCTGATCGAGCCGGGCATGACGGCTTTATATCTTTGCCACCGGCAAAGCGAGGCGACCTACGGGAGGTTTTCAGCATCTGAAAACACAACCTCGCTAACCTCACTTTCGTTCGGTATGGGTCAGTCCTTTTGAAAGGCTCATAGGCTCAAAAAATCACAACTGTTTCCTGTAACTCTGATTTGAGAATGTGATGAAGTCGAATGTCTCATCCATACGGTCCTTCATTCGGATCCCGTAGCGTTCCAACAGTTCCTTATCGGTGAGATTAGATGTTATGATCGTCGTGCGCTGGAAGCGGTAACGGTCGTATAAAAGATTCTGAATCGGAGTATGTTTCACGCCATAAATCATACACACTTCGGGCTCACAGCCGAGATCGTCGATCATCAGGATTTCACTTTTGACAGCATCCCGATAATGTCCTTCGCTCTCATCCTTCCGGAAGTATTGGCAAAGATCGATTGCGGTCGCAGAGAAGAGTTTCGGATGCCAATATCCGACTTCCCGGAACAGACGCATAAGGCTATTCAGAAGTATGGTCTTTCCTGCTCCGACATTGCCATAAAGCATCAGCCCTTTCCTTGGACTCTCGCATATCCACTTTGCCACCTGGGCGATTTTCGTACGGGTGTTATCATCCTCAACAAACTGACGTCCTCGTTTTCTTATTTCATCGGCATATATGAGCATCAACGCCTGTTCGACCTCCGAAGTGGCAGATTTCCCCAGCACTTCACCGACCTTATAGCGTATTTCTTCCTTCGAAGGTGTCTGGAGCTTCGAGATCAATTGATGAATTTCCATTTCTATATGATTTTATATATCTATCTACAATATTTATCCGTGGTCTGATTTCCTGACTACTACCGTTACGATTATTTGACCTGTCTTTGACGAGAACTTGACCAGTCGTATTATTTGACAGGTCTGATTTCCTTACCGGTCGGCCTTTGGAATCCATTTCGACTCCGATGACTCTGAAATGCCCGGTCTTTCGAGATGACTTTGATGGCAGTCGTTCGAGCAGACCAGCCTTGACCAATGTATCTATTGATGATATGATCGTCTGCCGGCTCAGCCCGGTGAGAGTTGCAATCGTTTTTATGGAAATTTCTGCTGCATTACCGGAGTAGGCACACCTGCCGTATATCACAGCAAACACTTCCTTCACGGCTCCTTTCAAACGAAATTCCGTCCAGAATGACTGGTACACCATATAAAACGGGTTGGGGTTATTCGGTTTCATCGTTCAAGGATTTTAAGGATGTCAGAATGACGGTAGCGCCTTTTGCTGCCGATGGATATAGGGATGAGATAGCCGCATTTTTCCCATCGCCACAATGTTGTCGGAGACACCTCCAGCATTTCCATCACCTTCTCACGCGTGAGGTAGGTTTCGGATTTTGATGCCTCCAGCGAATGCTCCAATTCCCGTTTGGTCTCTTCGATCAGCCCCCTGTTCGCCTCAACCAGATCCGAAAGCCTGACAGCAATCGTCAAGTCCGGACATCTCTTTGCCAATTCAATAAGATCGTAATTCATAACTTTTGATTTTATGTTATTCTCTCGCCTCATGCACACTGCTGATATGCACATTTACGCCTACTGCCACACCTGCAATACCGTCAGCATTCAGTTCGCTTGCATGGCATTGCAAAGGTTGGGAGTTTATTCCGATGGATTACAAAAGCGGAGTACAACAACGAAACAAGGCACTGAATTTCAGCGCCTTGCATAAGATTTCACGGAGTCTCGTTCCGGATTATCTGCGGATGATTTCAGGACTACTGTAGGAAATACAGCCTGTCTTTGATTTCTTTTGTCGGTTCATATTTGTTCTGGCTCGTGTCCTTCGGAACAGGAACATCGAGTATTTCAAAGAATGTCCTCATCCATTTGGCAAAAGTCTGCGGCTTTCTTGTCATATGCGACGATGTATATATCATATATGCCGCCCTGCCTACATCTGTTGCCGAGCCCTTCCGGATATGCTCGAGTTCCCTGATCAGATCAGGAAAGTGATTTATATTCTGCCCCATTCCCTTGAATGATGCCTTGAAATATGGCTTAAGTTTTTCTTCGTCTATGGGATTCGGTTCTTTGTAATCTGCTATTGATTGAATGGCCTGCTGGGATTCAAGCAGTGGTTTACGGTTTTGGGTGCGGCTGTTAATGGCCATATATGCTACAAACCATATTACAGTCACGACCAATGCGGCCAGCACCAACCACATCAGAACCACCGCTGCCCTCTGGAACATATAAGCCACCGCCTCCGGATGTTCCCATCCATCCCCTAACCTCTTGTCAGAATATATCAGCACCAATGCCGTCACAAACAACACCCCAACAGCCCCAAACGCCACCTTCAGCACCACCGGCATAGCCTTTCCCATCGCAGGTCCGAAGATCCGCCCCATAGTTCTGAGGTATTTATTTTCAACACCTTTCATACATCACTTTTCTGCGAATATAAGGTTTTTATGTCGTTCCAGGAGTTTTTATCGGTTTTCCGCTCTTCTCTTAGTGGCGTAACATTCTACATTTTTTGAAGAAGAATTCCCTATTCATAATTCACATAAATTGCCAAATCTTATAAAAATTATGAGATTTGGCAATTTATGTATAGTATTACAATACTGTCGTCCTCATCAATAAGCATCAAACTTGTTATTAATCAATTAATTATATGGAAAAGTTGCATTATTATACAGTCACTATATAACAATGCAAATCGCTCATTCCTCGAAACCTCTCAATCGAGTGATATTCACCTATTGTGAGGATGCCCAGTAATAAAAAGCTCAGTGACTTGACAAATCACTGAGCTAGCCTATAAATCATTCTATTTTGCTAAAAAGCAACTGTACTCATATACTTAAGCAAGTCATCCACATTCTCAAAGTTCAAGACATTAGATGTAGGACGAATTGTCTTTACTTTCGTTTGAGTCTTGCTTACTGAGGTAATCATTGCCTGAATGTCCTCTGGAACATTTGTAATCTCCACCTTAAAAGGCAATGACGAAGCATCCTTCAAAAAGAGATTATAGAACTCATCTATAAAACTCCTTGTAGCAAACATCACCTTACTGAAATCAATCACCACTTCTGATTCATTGCTATTCTTAATAAACAGCATCAAATCATTTGCACGGGACCTTGATTTTAGATCTGGCGATAAAATGCTTGTTATATCAATCGTTATCATAGTTAAAATTTTACTCAATATAGTTAATGTAATTAAACTGAGGGGCCTGATATGGAATCCTAAGTGCGACTACCGTACCATTCCATCTTAAATCTCTTGGCAATGTAAAGAACCCATCCACATCTCTGCTCTTCATATATACAGCACCTCCAGACATTATCATATACTGACCTCCTAAACCATTAATCAGCATTTTCTTAGATGTATAGATTCCGTACCCTCGATTTTCTGCATCCGGGAGATTCTTACTTGACAATCCTCTGTTGGCAGCCTTTATCGCCTCTATATCACTTTCTATCTCATTATCAACCAACTTCTGGTAACTTCCCAGCAATGTCACTCCCCTATCCGCTATGCATATATCCAAATATCCTTTAGAAGGATATGCTTGAGCACATATGAATCCTCTATCAGAATCCGAGTGTTCAGTAATATTGTCAATGGTTTCACTTATCATATATTTGAGACCGCTCGCAACATTACTCTGAATGTTTGACTGCCTGATGATAAGATTCTCTACAACCGTCAAGATTTCCTCTTTATCATCATTGTTTTTCTCTGCCGGGAAACTGATAACTGGAATATATGTTCTCTTAGCATAACTTTCCATTACAGCTACGAATTCACTCTTTCTTCCTTGATCAGGCATTATCACACTGTTCATGTGAAATGCTCTCATATACTCCGTCATATTGGTAAAGCTTATGTGCTTATCACTCCTTGACGCATAAACCAATAAAGACAAAGCGAACACTGGCGAAATAAACTTAGTTCTTGAAAAATCAATGACTACGTCCTCATCTCCAGACGATTCAATCTTGGACATGAGGTTAACTGTAGGAATCAGACCATTCATAATACGGTCATCCTGTACATTTATGTAGTCACAAATATTCATGCTTCAAAATTAAACAATTCTTAATGAAACTCAAAATCACACATTCCCGTTAGCAATATTTTCCGCTGCAGCATCCAATAGATCTTTGTAATAATACCAATATACAGTACCATTGCAGTTTCCTATTATAAAATCTGTCGGTGTGGTTCCCTTTGCCATACGCCCAGTCTTTCTCTGGACCATCGATTCCAATGACTTCTGTGTCGTTGAGGACAAATGGGCAGCAGCATTCCTAATCGTTTTCAAGTCAAACAAGTCAAATTTAATTGATGCAACAGCATTATGAATAGGGTTAACCTCTCCTAAATAAAGTTTAGACAATTCTATTACTTTGTCTGGATTTGCCCAATCAAAATAGGTATTAGTACCTACTAACAATTTCTTTGCATGCTCAAAATCTGATGCAGTAACAAACGTATTAACATATGTTCCCTTTAGGGTTTGCTTTTTAAGTAAAAAAGCAGAAAAAGCGGACTCTAAAAACGTCTCCCAAGCTATAAAGAACTTCAATATAGATGCATCAACAATGAATCTTTGATGTTCCTGGTTATACATATAACTACCATCTTCTTTTTTCGTATATGCCGCCTGCATATATTGAGTAGCCTTATTGACTGTATCTCTATATGTTGTTAAAATTGCATTCATTCAGCACCAGCCACTAGTTCCACTATGAATTTTGTCCTCAGATTCCTCTTACTAGCATCGGTAGTAGCACGACGGCTACTATCAATAAATTGCTGCTCCTTTGGAGATAAAGCCATTATATCTTCGTCTGCTTTATCGAATATATATCCAATACGGTCTAATCGATGTCTTATCTTAGATATTTGCCTTTCATTGTTCATATCAATTATAAAATCGTCCCCTTCTCTATCATATGACGGTAAACCATAAAGTAAATGATAGAATGCTGTAAACAATGAATAAAACAAATGCACCCTTACGAACTCAGTATCCGACATGCCATTGGGAAATAGACTTTGAATGACATACATTACATTATCGAATCTATCTGATAACTGATCAATATCGTAATCAAATTCTTTTTCAAAAGCATCATAATACGTCTTGATTTTCTTCTTCTCCTTTATCCCCACACACATTGCAATCAGTAAATCCGCTGTAAGATTCACATCATCCATCCTCAAGCATTTCTTCTCAGAGATAATCTTATTCTGAATCCAAAACTCAAAATACTTTTTGGCAATCTGATCGGCAAGTAATTTAAATGGGCCAAAATGGTTAGCATTAATCTTTTCTTGCTCATTTAAAACCACAGAATATGAGTTTAATCGACTGAAAACATCCAAAACTTGTGGGTCAGGCATATTAACCAGCAAGTCAACTGAAATCTCATAATTCAGGATATTTGCCTGAATTTCATCATCAACTTGACTCAACTGCGAAAAAAAATAGCCTCCATATTGAGGATTATGCTTTTTGGATATGCAGAATCCATCATTAAGAAAAGACAATATCGTCCTTAATCTCTGTTGTCCATCGACGACTTCTCGTATAGAATTTTTAGTAGCAACATTTATTTTCTGACGTATAAACACTTTAGGGATAGGGAGACCTCTAACAATCGTATCCATTAAATAGGATTTAGCATTATCATTCCAAACAGATCTTCTCTGAAAATTCGGATTCAGCTCCAACTGACCATTACTTTTCCACTCTAGAAAATCATTAATGCTATATGTTCTACTATCAAAATTCTTCATAATATGCATATTTATGTACTGTCTACAAAGATATTAAATTCCTTTTACAAAACTTATTTAACACCTACTTTAAATAGGATGTAGTGAAAAATAGAACTCTTTTTTGTCATTAAAATAGTTATTCCCTTATTTAAACTCGCAAATATTTACCACCCCGCATCTTACTCCAACATACTCACCAGATCCCGCTTCATATCCTCGTCGATTTCGCGGTAGCGGGCGAAGGCGCGACTGCCTTCTTTGTGGCCGCTGAGGGCTCCGACCAGGTTCGGGTCCTTGACCTGTTTGTAGAGGTTGCCGACGAAGCAGCGGCGGGCCAGATGGGAAGATGCAACTTCGTTGAGAGGACGGATTTCCTGTTCGCTGGTGGTTGGATTATAGACTACGACCGGACGGGTAAGTCCGGCGGCAAGGAACATCTTCTTGATAGCAATATTGTATTTCTGCTGCGAAATCAGAGGAAGGAGTTCATCGAATGGCTGGTCCTTATATCTCTCGAGTATTTCCTTTGCAATAGAGTTCAATGGCACACGGACAGTCACCGGACGGCCATCCTTGGTCTTGCGCGGAATATACTCGACTCCCCCGTTAATTACATTTGCCTTGGTAAGTTTATAGAGGTCTCCCACACGACAGCCGATCAGACACTGAAAGACGAATATATCCCTCTGAACTGCCAAGGCTGGAGTGGCAGACAAATCAGTCTTATATAGTTGGTTTCGCTCCTCAATCGTTATGTAGTATGGAGTTCCATAGACACACTCCTCTACAGTGAAATGCTTGAACGGATTGTTCTCGGTTTTGCCTTGACCTACTGCCCAGCGGAAGAATGTGCGGAGTTTTGTGAACACATCGTTAATAGTATTCTGACCGCGAGCCTGCGGAGTACGGGTCTCTGGGAATGCATCATAAACAGGTTTATATGCACGCGAGCAGATGAACTTTCCCGTTTCTGCATCACGAGTAAAGAAAGTATGCTCCTGGCGCAGGAATGTCTCGAATTCCCGAAGGATATCCGGAGTGACAACATCGAAGGTCAGACGGAACTTCTTGGACACATTGATACGCCTGTAAAGTTCAAATCGTTGCAAGGCACGATAAATCACACGGAAGTTACGGGTACGTACATCCGAGAGTTTTCTTGTCTCCAGGAAATAGTCAAAATCATCAAAGAAGGAAGAAATACCCTCCTGATTCTTGACCACCGGATGCAGAAGTTTATACATCTCTGCGGAAAGCCATTCGGAAGTAAGTACCGACTTATCCGGAGCGGCATTGTACAGATCGGTGATCTGCGACTTACGCAGGGCCACAGTCCTGTTGAATTCTGCACGTTCAGCCGGATCCATCAGTATTTTTGCCTTTATCTCCTCCTTCTTCGGATTCCAATGCTCAGGGTTAACCGTAATGTCACTGGAATACAGCAGCTGCACTGCCCTTCCATCCCTCAAGCGGAATCTTACATTTGCTTCCTTCGTCTTCTTGGTCGAAACCCTTATGAATGCCGTAACTGTAGCCATATCCTTTTCTCTAAAAATCCGTGGTGCAAATTTAAAAATGGTGGTGCAAATTTCCAAAATTTGCACCACATCTCCGAAATTTGATGAAATATTACGAATATCAAAGAAACCAAAGAACCCTTTTATATTATTGTATATCAATCTATTATATAAACAAATCCGAATTCACCAATTTTCTGCAGAATTCCATTTTCATCCCCGGCTCCGGGTACAAGCAAAAGACTCAGCATTACGCTGGGTCTTTTTTGCTTGTACCCTTTCTCAACCCCAGTCAGCTGCGCTGACAGCCCCTTTCAGGGGCATACCGACCGCTCCCGATGGTCGGGTCGGGCGTCCCCGCTGCTGCGATTTTCTGCGAAAATCTTGCTGACGCGGATGACGCGGCGCTGATGCGCCTTGTTATTTCATTAAAAAACGGCTCTCTACCCATCAGGAGGGCGATTATTGGGTTGAATTCAGCAGTTCGAAAACTTTTTTTGTATATTTGAAAACAATATTTCTGCACAAAATGTTTCGATTACTTATAACATCACTAATACTATTGATTACCATGAATTCTTGTGACAAGACTCTTGCGACTTATTCAATGAAAGTCGAAGGTAAAGACATTGTTATCACAGATGTCGTATATATAATGGCTGACGGGAATGATATCGACTTGCTGAAATGTAGAAGAAACGAAGGAAATCTTGAGAGTATTGGTCTGCCAAATAGTATTACAGCATGTGGATGTGACGTCAATAAAGAAACCATTTATAATGACAACGGGGAAATCATTGCGAAGTATTGTACAGACTACTATGTAGTCGGATGCTTCCTGCTTGAAGAATTGCTTGCATACAACCCCGAGCTTGGTGAGGAGATGAAAAGAAATGCCCATGCATATGCAATCATCAGAGATTTCGCAGGCACTGTCACATTCACAATCAAGGAGGAAAAATACTACCGCGAAAGACTTCCGATACTTAACATACGTGGAGAGGGCAACATCAATTTCCACTCTGATTACGAACCTGGTTGGGAAGAGGACGAAGAGGAGTAAAAACATTAATCATCAAACGACGGGAAATACTTCCTCAACTGATAAATCCTACCCAAATCTTCCATGAATTGGTCAGGGTACGACAAAATCCTGTAAGCATTGATAGTCAACTGCTTACAGGATTTTATTTTTTCAAAAACTCAAAAATGGTCACTTTTGGTCACCACAATGCAAAAGGTGACCTCAAAACACCTCAAGATCTACTGCTTCAGGGAGAATTCCCACAAGGAGGGGCTTATGGAAGTGAATATTTCAATCATCAAACAATGGAAAGCACTTTCTAAAGCGGGCATATTTTTTGTATCTTTATAAGCGTTACTTTCTACCCTTAAAACCCTGCGTTATGAAAGCAAATAGGATTTCACAGGCAATCTTGGGCCTCTTCATATTAGCAACACTATGCTTCGGATGCAATAGCAACAGCAATCACGTTGATTCTCGTTTTAAGATTTTGGTTGACTCAGACTTAGAAGGGGAAAAATACACCATTTTGGATACAGCCACAGACAGCTTAATATATGACGGTGGATATAACCCAATAACATTAGATACTGTTATAAGTGGCACCTACATTTTTTACGAGCACATTATAAGCGAAGAATTCTTTGCTTGGTTGGTAACTTATAACCCAGATAAGGACATTTTGACGAGAGCACATCTTAATTTGGAAAAAGGATTTGAAGAACAAGATTGGGAAAGGCTCACAAGTCTTCGTAACGAGGATTTATATGAGATTGAATCCTTGGATATTGCAAATAGAACAATCTCCGTCAGGCTCCTGAATGGCAGTCTTGAGACACTTGACTTGAAAGGAGAAAAATATGGTAATTATTGGGTAGAATATGATGTTGATCCAAACACAATGATTGCAGACACTTTAATATTATCTCCTACAGATACCATTATTACAATGAATAATTCCATCCACGGGAAAGTTTTTTATAAAGGCAAATTCATAGCAGAACCTTATATTACATCTAAATCCTTTAAAGGCATAGATAACCCTGAAATATACATTTTAGCCCCAACAGAAAAAGTATGGTTTGAAACAGAAGGAGACGAACTTGTCGCAAATACGGGAATGTTTATGAACGACACTGATTGCGGTTATTGGACTGAAATAAGGATTGACAGCACAGGACGAACTTCATTGAGCTATATTGTAAACGAAGAAAATATGGGAGATTAAACATTCCAATCATCAAACGACGGAAAATACTTCAACTGATAAATCGAGATTTATATATAAAAATTACCTCGTTATGTTAAGAACGACATTATTTACCACACTATGGTTGTCATCACTCATCTTTTGTGTGAGCGTTTCAGCACAAGAGCATCAGTTCAGCGTCAAGGAGACAAGAATCACCCGAGAAGAGTTTGTTGATGCGTATCAGCATCGCTTAGAGTATAATCAGGTCAGAGACACCACACTGGACTGGCATACGAAGAAAGAGGTCGAAGTTGCAGCATTCCGCACGCTCACCGATGAAGAGAAAGAAGCATATATATGGACTGATTATGGGATTCTTAATATAGGACGATACCCTAATGGTGAATATGTTGCGGATTTATGGTATGCCAACTGGATGGGAGCCGTTTTTGTGGATGAAAACTTTCAGGCAGATTCCACCACAATTAATGCAAGCGACCGTGCTGCATATTCCAAGACAGGGATATATGTTGGTTGCAGAGGTTTCGACTGCGATCATATTGCGTGGCTTCATTTTTACCGACACAAAGACGGCAATCTTGCCCGAATGGAAGAAATTGCGGTATATATCAACAACCAGTGGAAATTACCTTGGTACGAAGATTTCCCTGAATTTGAAGGACTGGACTTCAATAACGCGATGGTATGGCATAAAGACTCACTCTATTGTTTTGGCGTAGAAAATTATGATGATGAAAACGGAAAGTGGTGTACTCGTCCTATTTTCCTGAAATTAGAGTTAATTCCTATTAAGTAGATCCTAATCTAACTAAACAGAGTGTATTCAAAATGTTTCGATTACTTATAACATCACTAATACTATTGATTACCATGAATTCTTGTGACAAGACTCTTGCGACTTATTCCATGAAAGTCGAAGACAAGGACATCATTATAACTGATTTAATCTACATAATGAGGGATGAGGATGGCGATATCATTGACATTAGTAAATGTACTGATAATAGTGAAGACCTAAATAAAATAGAATGTCCCAACAGTATCACAGCAACGGGATGCGATGTAAATAAAGATACGTTCTATAATAACCAAGGAGACGTCATTAATGAATTCCGTAGTGATTCGTATGTAATAGGATGTTTTCTTCTTGAAGAAGTACTGAATCACAATCCTAAAGTTGCAAAAGACATTGAGGAACATAGTTATTGCTTTGCCATATTCAAGAATTTCACAGGCACCATCACATTCACAATCAAGGAAGAGAAATACTACAGTGAAAGACTTCCGATACTGAACATACGTGGAGAAGGCAACATCAATTTCCACTCTGATTACGAACCTGGTTGGGAAGAGGATGAAGAGGAGTAAAAACCAGGGTACCAGACAAAATGCAAGTGCTTGATTTCAAACCCTTGCATTTTTCCTTTTTGCACCAACTTAAAGGTTGACTCTAATAGATAAAACCAAACATCCAGATAGGGACATTCTTGCCGACGGCGTACTCGATATTATCTTTTACGATATATCCCTTATCCGCCGCCCTGAGCTGCTTTCCTTTCTTATTGCGGCCGCCGACCTCAAAAGTAATATCGCCAATCTCAAAGTCTGAGATCTTTGATGAATATACAGAGTGCTTCTGCTTCATCCATGTCAGGAACATCGTCTCACGGATTGTTCCCTCATCAGCCTTATCAAGACCAAGGGCATAGATGATATTGGAATTGTCCAGATAAAGTTTCTCAACCTTCTGCAATATGCCGTCACCTGTTGACTTCTCACGAAGTGCATTGAAAAGTCCGGACTTCTCCAAATACTCGATATAATCAGGCATAAGATTCCTGCTGATGTCGAGGTCTCTAGCCAAGGTAGTATGATTCGGCTTATATGGCACGGACTGCACATTATTTAGTGCAATTTTAAGCAAAAACCGCACTTATTTATAAACAAACCAGCATACGAGCATAAATCACTTCTATTTTGAGGGATTCAGCCAAAGATTCAAGTAGACAGCAAAAGTGGTGTGCGTAAAATCTGCAATAAAATTTTGTACAATTAATATTCTGTTATAATTTTGCGGCCTTTTGAAAATGAAATACTTGGACCTTATATATTATTTATGAACACAAACATTTACACATCACCCGAAATCGAAGTAATCGAGATCGTAGCCGAAGGTGTCATTTGCGCAAGCGGCTATGCTGGTGACAGTGAGGATGTCGAATTGTTTTAAGCTTAAACCATTACTATGAAAGTATCTAAAATCATGTCATTGGTGCTGAGCTTTACAGCAATCGCTACCAGCTGCACCCTAAACGAATCCATCAACGAATCAGTTAACGAGCCTGAACTCCCTTCAGGAGAATACGTCCGTCTCAACCTTACAGGCGGCGACGGCAGCAAAGCCATGCCATCAGAAGCCACACGTGCCGCTTGGGATGACCCTAACGGTAAAGGAAGCCTCAGCTTCAGATGGGAGGCTGTTGACATCAGTTCACCTGAAACAAGCCGACTCGCTCTGATTGTATCTGACGGTTCAAACGCCATCAGCAGCCATGAGTCAGAGCTTGGCACAGGCGACACAGAGCGCAAGCACACCGGACTTGCAGTAACCCCTAACGAAACTGATGCTCATTACGCAGACTTCGAGACAGTCCGCTACTATTCTACAGACGATCTGAATAACGCAAAGTATTTCTACGCCGTAGCCGGAGCTGTCGAAGTAACAGCCGACCTGCAGGGCAAGCAGCACATCTGCAGCCTTGAAATGCCATCAGCATTCACACAGCTGGAGGACCAGGACCCAAGCTTCCTCAGAGACTATATGCACATGTATGCAACCGCAGCATACGGTGGCAATGGAACAACACTGAGATTCAACCACATCCCGGCGACATTCCGCTTCATCATCAGCAACGGCTCAGAGGCTGCAGTAACACCGCAGTCAGTGACCGTGAGCACTCTGGACGGAAGCGCAGTGGCATCCAAAGCCACAAACGTGATATTCGGATGGTCCTCAACAGATGTGTCGATGACATATGACAACGAGGGACACTCTGTTGTAACAACCAAGCTTTCCGAAAACGGAGTCACTATCGAGAAGGGCAACAAGTACACTGCATATTCAATCGCTCTTCCGCTTGCAAGCGACGAGGCGTTCAAAGGCAAGGCCTTGAGCTTCAGCGTCCGTTGCAGCAATGGCGAGACCCTGTCATCTATTCTGGACGGCGAGACCCTTGCCAAGGCCAACGGTGGAGATATCTACAACTGGGTAGGCGGAAAGTCATACACCATAAAGATCAACATCGGCGAAGGCGGAAAGGCTACCGGTGCAGTGCTTTCGAACAAGGACATCACCGTTGCGTCCAACGTCGAAGGTGCTTATACACTTAAATATGTGAATGCCGCTGGAGAGCCTCTCGCAGACTATGCGGACATCTGCACCATCACTATCGATGAGATGGCAACATACGAGAGCTTCATTGACGCCAATGTAGCGCCTTACTCTGCTGATGCCATCGGCATCTTTGATGAAGCAGGAGTGAAGGTCGGAAGCATTGTAATCAACGGCATCAAGGCAGACAACGCAGGCCTCCTTTATAGCATCGGCATGCTCTCAGACGTGCACATGGGTGTACAGACTGCAGAGGACGACTTTGCCAATGCCCTGGACTTCCTCAACAGCACAGTCAATGCAGAGTTCACATGTATCTGCGGAGACATCACAGAAAACGCAACGGAGACAGAGTATACCAGCTATAAGGCAATCGTAGATGCCCATTCTCCTTCAAGACCAGTGTACACAACCACAGGTAATCATGACGCAAAAGGTGATGGAGTCAACGTGACTCTCTGGAAGAAATACACCGGCCAGGATCTTACCTTTGAAGTAAGCAGGACACTGGCAAACGGCAAAACAGACCATTACCTCTTCCTGGGAATGTCATACTGGAACTTCTCAGCCGCCTACCTTGACTCGAACATCAAGTGGCTTGAAAACAAGCTGGAGGAGTACAGAAATGAAAGATGCTTCGTGATCACACACATGTTCTTCCCTGACAGAGCAGGAAACATGAATGAGGTCTATCCAGACTACAACTGGCTCACCGGAACACAGCTGAGCACTCTTCTGGCGATGTGCGACAGATACAAAAACTCTATCTGGTTCAGCGGCCACTCGCACTGGAAATGGTCATTGCAGCAGTATGACGACCTCGCCAACGTCTGCAGAAACCCAGAGTCAGGCTGGAGCGTCCATGTTCCGTCTTGCGCAAAGCCTATTGACTCCAATGGTACGACCCGTGAGGATAGAGTTGCACAGTCAGAGGGAGCCGTAATCAATGTATATGAAAATCACATCGACATTCTTGGCGTTGACTTCATCAGCGGAAAATATCTGCCGATTGCGACATACAGACTCGACACAACTCTCCAGGAGGTCGAAGAAAAGGAAGAGGTTGTACTCGACGAGACATGCATTACTGCATCCGGCTTTGTCTGGAATCCTGAGAAAGGCAGCATGACTACCGAGGCAGGCACAGCGTCAGTAACTGACGTACCGGACATGCCTGGATACATAGACGTTATATTCACAGGCAAGTCCCAGGGTTATTACATGACAAACAGCACATTCACTCCGGGAATCGCATCTCCTGATCAGACAGTCGATATCACTATTGATGATCTGCAGTGCTGGACCGGATGGGGAACAGGCAGCCAGACCGAGGTAAGCTCAATTGAAAAGGTTGGCTTCTATTCAGGATCTTACAACTTGGCTAGCACGAAAGACTGCATTGTCTATGTAAAAACAGAATCAGGAAAAGAGGGCCAGGGCGTCCAGTTCCAGACCTCTTCAAGCTGCGCAGGCCCATACCCTATCAAGATAAGGATGAAGGCGCGTGCACAGTTCCAGACTAAGGAGGAACCAAAGAACTACATTACAGCCGAGAACTTCTCGCACAACCCAATAAAGAAGTCAGGCGCTACCGTCAAGAACACCGACGGCATGGCGAATTATGTTGACGTCACTTTCACAGCGGGATCTCAGGGTTTCTACATAACCAACTCTACGCACAGTTCTTCAACAAAGAACGCCATAGTAACAATAGAATCTGCTCAGGCACTTTCTAATGGCGTAGTGGTCAGCATGCCAGGTAAAGTCGGATTCTACCAGGACACAGTTAACGGCGTTTCAAGCGCGTACCTGATGGAGAGCAGGACCATCACATTAAAAGACGGTAACGGACTTCCGTTCCAGATATCTTCATCATACTCGGGCCCTTACCCGATAACCATCCGAATGAAGGTTGAGGTGGAATTTTACTAGCAGAAAAAAAGACTCAGCGCATTGCTGAGTCTTTTTTTTACCTGCCCTCCAGACACTATCACTACAATGAATAAGTCCAAACCTACTGCTGCACAACACCATCCTTGACAAGATGGGCACGGATGCGCTTGCTGGCCTGCTTGCGGAGGCTGTTACAGAAGACGATGAAAACGATACTGAGAACGAGTGCAATGATACCCGGGCAGACTTCAATTGTAAAGAGGATGGAGTCATAGATTCCATGAGCGAGAATAGGCGCACCGAGTACCCAGAACCAATTGATTTTAGGTGTAAGCGGATCAAAACGCACAAGAGAATAATAGTATCCCATCAGTATGCCATCGAAAAAGTGACCAGGGACGGCGAACAGCGCACGCATCACTCCAGTGGTAATCCAGTCTTCCGAAGAGAACAAGTACATTACATTCTCAAAACCTGCAAAACCAAGCGATACAGCCGCTGCATATACGATACCGTCCATACGCTCGTCGAAGTGTTTATTGCGTCTTACAAGAAGCCAGAACATCAGAAATTTAGCGATCTCTTCAGGGATTGCAGCGCCAAAGAACGAAACCGCAATGGCGTCCCATATCGTTTCCTGCTCGGCAGAATAAAGACCCAAAGCACCGAACGGTCCGGAAATCAAAAAGGAGACGAAAACCGAAGCGACACCAAGGCCGAAAGCCTTAAGAAGCTCTTTCACAGGTTCCTTCTGGAACTCATCCTTACGGTAAATATAATACAGCAGCATAGCTACCGGAGCAAGGGCTGCGAGCCAAATGTAAAACATATTGCTTATAAATTAAAAGTTAGAATTTCAATGCCATCGTCTTATCTCTGAGCCATGCTGCAGTACGCGGAGGGAGAAGCGGTGAGAGTGTTCGATATACCCTGTCGTTATAATCATTCAGCCATTTCAGGGCTTCTGGGCCAAGAAGGTGCGGAATGACAGCAGAAGTATCGAAATGACAAAGGGTAAGGGTCTCGAAATCAAGCCACTCACCAAATTCAGACGAGCCAGCCTCACGGCAGAGGATGATGTTCTCATGCCTTATTCCATGCATGCCTTCTCTATAAAGAGCCGGTTCATTCGAAGTAACCATGCCCGGAAGAAGAGGCTGAGGGTTATACTGGAACCTTATCGACTGAGGGCCTTCATGGACGCACAGGTAGAATCCGATTCCATGTCCGGTGCCGTGGCCGAAGTTCCTCTTGGCACGCCAGAGCGGCATGCGCGCGAGCGCATCAAGCTGGTGACCTGTAGTGCCACGAGGGAAAACCGCCATTGATAGATCTATCATACCTTTGAGTACCAACGTGTAGTCCTCTTTTTCAAGAGGTGTGCATTCACCCATAGGTATGGTGCGGGTAATGTCGGTCGTGCCTGTCAGATATTGTCCGCCAGAGTCCACCAGGTAAAGACCATGAGGACGGATTACCGCCGAACCTTCACGCGGAGTAGAATAGTGCGGAAGAGCTCCTGAAGGACCGTATGCGGATATGTTCTCGAAACTGTTTCCACGATAGCCCGGTACCTGCGACCGGAACCATGTCAGCTTCTCCGAAGCCTCCCATTCCGTAATCTCGCGTCCCATGGAAACCTCCTCATCAAGCCAGTGCAGGAAACATTCCATCGCAACGCCGTCATCGATGAACGTCTGACGCATCGACACGATCTCGGACTCCACCTTCACCGACTTCTTCAGAATCACCGGTGACGTGCCGCATGATACATGCTCGTATGTTTCTGATATATACTTATATACATTGTAATTCAACGTCGAAGGATCCACAAAGAGCCTTCCGCCGTCAGCATCCTCGCCGAAGTCCGACAGACCTATGAACACATCGTCATAGTACAGCACTTCAACGCCATCCGCCTTAAGCTCGCTGAAGCTGTCAGGAGTCTCTGGGTCGGAAAATGCTGCTGACTTGCGCACAAACCACTTCACTGTCTCATGAGACACGAGAAGGTATGATATGACAAGAGGATTATAATCTATATCCGAGCCGCGTACATTCAGCATCCATGCGATTTCATCAAGCGAAGACAGGAACACTCTGTCATACCCTTCGACCAGCATCCACCTGCGCAGCCACTGAATCTTCTCTATACGCGGGATTCCTCCGAAACAATCCACATCAAGAGTCGTTACCGGCGTCACCGGAACTGCCGGACGACCTTCCCAAAGGCACTCAAGAAGATCCGGAACCTCAACCACCTCACCTTCCTCACCCAATGCAGCCTTGATCTCCTGCACCGCGCTAACACTTTGGCACAGACCGTCCACAGCCACTACCGAGGCATGCTCAAAAAGCCATTCAGGTATATTCACAGAATCAGGAAGACGCGTCTTATGAAGTTCCACGCCTGTTCCTTCCAACTGCTCGACAGCCTGAATGAAATATCTGGAATCTGTCCACAGGCCTGCATGATCTGCTGTCACAACCACGTCGCCGGCCTCTCCTGTAAAACCGGTAAGCCACTCGACTTGCTTCCATCTTGGTGCGGGATATTCGCTCGAATGCGGATCGCTGCCGCCGACAACTACGGCGTCCCAGCCATTATCGGCCATCATGCTCCTGAGAGCACTGATCCTCTGCGCATAAATGTTTTCCATGTGCATTTCGTCTAATCTTCACAATATTAGTAATTTTTACTGATATTCGCTAATAATCAGCAACATGTCACATAGAATAGCGTGTCACACAACCCCCTATCACACAGACATTTATACAAGTGTCCTGCATGGATAGGAAGGCAGGATACCCAAATAAAGCACTGACTATCAAACAGTTATGCGAAACACCATCATACCAGTTCGGAGATGATGGCGTCGGAGACGAAGAAGCGGGATTCAGGGATGCGGAGGCGGGAGCCGGAAGGGACGAGGTCGCCGGAGGCGAGGGCGGAGGTGAGAGCCGGAGCGTCGCAATGGGCGCGGAGGAAGTCCGCATCCACGCCGTCACTGGTGCGCAGACCGAGCATCACACGCTCAAGCACCATCTGATCCGGAGTGAGGTCTTCGAATCCACGGACAGCTGTAAAGTTACCGTCGGCAGCAGCCTGAACATACGACTCCAGCGACGGATTGTTCCAGAAGCGCCTGCCATCAAGGAAGCCATGCGCTCCAGGACCAAGACCCAGATAGTGACTATGGTTCCAGTAGGCGTTGTTGTGACGTGCGCGGTGGCCTGGAAGGGCGAAATTAGAAATCTCATAATGTTCATACCCGGCCGCACGAAGTTCCGAGCACAGAATATCATACTGACGCGCACACAGCTCGTCAGAAGCTTCAGTCCACACTCCCCTGTCCACCAGCGAAGCCAGCGCACTGCCCGGCTCGACAGAAAGCTGATAAGAAGAAATGTGGGAAGGCAGTGCACCCGAAGGAGAAATCTCCAGCGCCTGACGAAGAGTAGAGCGCCACTGAGAGTCAGACAGTTGCGACAGACCGAAAATAAGGTCCACACTGATGTCGGGAACACCCGCGCGCTCCAGTATGGCATATGCCTCACGGGCGGCGGCGGAGTCATGTCTGCGGTTCATCCAGCGCAAGATCCCATCATCAAAGGACTGCACTCCCATACTGATCCTATTGACTCCCAAGCGCAGAAGCCCTTCTACATAGGCCTCGCCCTTCCCGACAATGTCATCAGGGTTGACCTCAACGGTAAACTCATCATACGGGCCGCCAAAACCATGATCACGCAAAGCCCTTACGACACGCTCAAAAACAGAAAGGGGCAGCACCGAAGGGGTGCCGCCACCTATATATAACGTGTTCACATCACCTGCCTCAGCACCTGCATAAGATGCGATTTCTGCGGATAGTGCGGCTGCAAATCGCTCGAAGCGCGCCTGCTCGTCCCTGCAACACCTTGATGCAATCTCAGAATAGAAATCGCAATAGGTGCAGAAGCTCCTGCAGAAAGGTATGTGAATATATATCACAGACTATCGGAGGATGAGTTCTGTAGTGCCCAGAAGTGAAGCTGCTGTATATGCCTCGATGGTATACACACCCTTGACATATCCTGCGATACCGTTAAGATAGATACCCATCTCGACCTCCGATCCCTGGTAGTCGACCTCACGGGAAGCAGAGCATACCATCGGCTCGCCATTATACTGGAATGTCTTCTGAGTGTCGTTCACCAAAAGGATTCCATCAGGATCCTTGACTCTGATATACACTGTGACAGGACCTCTTTCGGCAAGGTCATTCTCGCCAAGACTGAGGGTAGTGAGCAGATAAGTGACCCTGCTGCTTCTGTCGGTAACCTTATCGGAAGCATTATATGCCTCTGTCTTGAGATTATAAGCCTTAAGCACTGCACCGGTAGCGACACGGCCGCTAAGGTCTTCCACCTCCCTTGACAGTTCTTCTGTCCTTCTCTTGCTCTCGGCAGCCTGACGGCGTGCCTCTGCAGCGTCAGCTGTGAGCTTCTGATTGAGCTTGTTGAGCGAGTCGATCTGCACGACATAGTTCCTCATGATGCTTCTGAGGGTACCGAGCTCCTTCTCGTACTGACGGATCTTGCTGCGGTTTGTTGCCTCTGTCTTCTGCATCTTCTCAATAAGAAGCTGCACCTCGATACGTGAGGAGTCAAGCTGAAGGTTTATGTCATCATATTCTGACGACAATGTCTCGTAATCATTCTGAAGGGCAATCATCTGGGCAGTGAGATCCTCCTTTTCAAGAGTAAGTTCCTTAACCAATGATGATTTCTGATACCAGATGTATGCAAGGACGCCACCCAGCACTACGACTGCGGCTATGAGCGCATACATGATCTTTTTTAATGTCTGATCTCCCATTTTTCTCTAATTTGTGGGCAAAGATAGCAAAATATCCTATTTTTCTTAACTTTGTCAAAGTCAGCGAGCAGATTGCCACGTCGCAAGCTCCTCGCAATGACGTATGGATAACAATAACAAAACCAAAAGGACAAAAGCATGAAATATTTTATCAGAGCAGTCAAATACTTCTTCTACTTCGCCTTCCTGACGACAGCGATCGTCCTGGTACTCGTGGCCACAGGCATGGCCAGCAGCGACATCAATGAACTTTTCGAAGGCGGATACAACGCCCTGTGGAAAATGGCCATCTTCTTTGCCATCGTGGGCGCAATCTACCCTAAGCTGGGCTTCATCTCACGCAAGATGTACATTCAGAAGGACAAGGACGAGATCCGTGATGCCGCCGTAGAATACATGAGCGAGCGTTCATACGGCTTCGAGAGCGAGACTCCCGACAGCATCACATTCCGCTACAGGGGCACCCTCGGAAGACTTACCAGAATGTATGAGGACAGGATCGTCCTCACCCGCACCGAAGACGGCTACATCATGGAAGGCCTCCGAAAGGACGTAATGAAGCTTGCTACAGGATTAGAATACCGCCTTAATCCTACTTCTCCTCATTCAGCATCTTAGCGGCTTCATCCAGAGCCTGGTAGAAGTCTTCACCGAAATACCTTTCTATAGGTTCGCGTAAAAACTGATATACGCGGACCTTATCTTTTTTACCCTTTGCAAATGCGTCCTGGCAGATGTGCCAGCGGTGCAGGTTGAGAGCTCTTGTGCCATTGCTGAGCTGGGTGATGCGGATAGGATAAAGCCAGCATGAGATAGGCTTGCGGAAGTCTCCCTTGCCCTGGAACCAGCAGCGCTCCATAGAGCAGAAGCAGTTTCCGTTCTCATCGAAGAGCGTATATGCACACTCCTCACTACCAGGCACAAGCGGAGTCACCATGTCTCCGTCCATATCGATCTCATAGAAGCCCTTTGCCGCTACAGCAGCACGGCCTTCCTCGGACATGATGGGCGAGAAGATATGATAGTTCTTCTCAATGGCCTCGGCCTCGCACTCCTCCATCGGAGCACCGCTGTCGCCGATTACACAGCAGCAGCCCTTGCACTTCTCATAGTCGCATGCAAAATACTCGGTAAGCACTTCCTCTGACACGAGGCAGTCGTCGATCTGGATGATTGTTCCGTGATACATATTATTCCTTATTGATTATATATTCTATTTTACTTCCCATTTCCAGAAGATCAAGGATCTTCCTTACATCATTCTCCGTAACGGCGTCAATCTTGGCAGCATAGCCTGTGGTATAGTCCTTTCCGTCAAGATAACGCATCGCCATCGCCTGCAGCCAGTAGGGCGGCTCCTTCATCTGGACTGCATACTTATGCTTCATATAAGCCTTACATGCAGCGATATAATCAGCCTCCACGTCGCTACCCGACGCTCCGGCAACCGCACGCCTCAACTCTGACAACATATCCTGGGACATGTCTTCGCCACGTATCATAAGCATCACGCTGAGCCTGTCCTCCGGATATATCATCCTGGCATGACGAAGCTGCACATCTACCCCGTAAGGTGCGAGAACATCCGACACGATATGCCTCATGACCATTGATGCCATCTCTGCTGCCATGTAATTCTCCGCCGTCATCGGAAGACGTGCAGAAAGGGCTACCATCATCATATCATATGGCCCGTCGACATTGTAGGTCATACTTCCGGACACCGGCTGATACTGCACCACAGTCCTTCTTGAAAAGCCTTCCGTTGTACGGAAACCTCCCACATAAGGCAGGATAGCCTTCCTGAGGTCAGACTCATCCATATCTCCGACCAGCACAAGGACACCGTCATTCATCTTTGATGACATACGCGCAAACAGGCCTTCAGCCTTTGCGGCAAAATCCTCTGACACATTGCCTTCAGACTTATAGGGAGAATACTTATAATCCGGACACATCAGGCTATCGACGACAGTCCTCACGTCCGCAGGGGCATATTTCATACGAAGTTCCTCTGACTCAATGTAATACGCAATATCTTCGTCATTCCTGGAGCGTTCATTCGCCACGGCCAGAAGAGCCTTCATCAGCAAAGGAGCGTTGCCGTCACGGACCTCTCCGCTAATCATGATATTGGATAGATTCACCTTCTGGTTCATGGTTATACCGGAAAGCAGAAGAGTCCTCTTGAAGTCCCGGGCAGACATCCCTGAAATGTTGCACAGGTCAAGGTAATCCGACATGAACGCGCCTTCACCCTTGGCAAGGTCCGCCACATCGCCGTATCCTCCATTCATCGCAAGCATGTAATGGAGCTTTCCACCGGTCGGCATCTTCTTATATATGATCCTGAAACCATTGGAGAACGTCCATACGACACCACCCGAAAGCGGTTCCTTTTTTGAAGAGCGGAGCTTCACCACCGAGCCGGCAGACGGGAATGCCAATGTGTCCGACGCATTGAAGTATGGCTTCAAGGCATCTGAGCCGACATCCGAAGGCATATCTATCAGCGCTGAAGCTATGCCCGAGAATATCTGTTCCCTGCTTTGAGCGGAAATTGATTTCGACCTAAGAAAATCAAGTCTCTGAGCCGATGCCGCAAGAGGCGTATTCATCAGAAAGGCTCTGGTGCACATCTGGACATAAGCGGCATTTGTCCTGTCATAGCCGTATCTCCTTGAGTCCAGTCCACTGAAATAAACATCTTCGGCCATTATAAGTTCATTTGCCGAGGCCCCGTATGCATCCACCGACGCGAGAGCCGACCTCAACGCGGCTTCCGCTTCAGTCACAGATGTATCCCTTACAGTCACCTCGAACCTGAAAGTTTCGTCAGAGACCATTTCAAGGCTTCCCACGTGTCTGAAAACGACATCTGCCACAGGGATACGGCCCTCACGCAGAGCCTTCCGCACCCTCGAGCACACTATCGTGCCCATTTCATTGACAGTCTTTTCATACACTGCAGTCTGGACCGTATTCATCAACGACACCGGTGTGCGGGGAGCCCTCCAATGCGCCACTACGGTAGCAAGCCCCACCGCATCATCAGTCTGCACTTCAAACACCACCTCAGACTGCTTCTGAGACGACAGTACCGTTCCAGGCACCGGATTGGATGCAGGAATCATATATGACATATAACGCAGCTTCCTCATCATCTCATCCGCCTTGAGGTCACCACATGCAATGACAGCAAGCCCCGAAGGAGTTGCAATAGACTCCACTTCGGTCATCAGACGTATGAGAATAGAATCCGTAACTGACTCGTTGGCTGCAGGAACATCACGCAGACTGATCAGTGTCCTGCCGCTTTCCCTGCACACAAGCGCATAGTCGGCAAAACCCTTCACATATGGATTTTCAGCCACATAACAGTTCAGACCATCAGGCAGAACGGCATGGCGCACCGCAGGATCCTCCGGCATGAGCGGAAGATTCTGGGCAAACAGCGATGGCATGATAGTTGAAGATACAAGCACCGCTACTGAAGCCAATAACCTGAAAACTTTGTTTTTAATCACTTTTACCATACAGTTTGCAAAAATACAACAAAATTTTTCTACTTTTGCATGCTTGTGTCCCACAGGACATTATCAACGATAAAAGTAAAACAATTTAATATAACACTATGAAGAAGATCTTTATGTTTTTTGCAGCAGTCGCAATGGCTGCAGGTATCGCATCAGCACAGGACATCAACTCGGTAACCGAGACTTACAACAACGGCGCCATGGAGCTCGAGATGGGCAACAAGGAGGCAGCACTCGGATACTTCCAGGCAGCTCTCACAGCAGCTGAGGCTCTTGGCGAGGAGGGAATGCAGATAGCAGACAACTGCAAGAGCACAATACCTGTCCTCATGGAGTCAATCGCTAAGGACTACATCAAGGCCCAGATGTACGACGCTGCAATCGAGCAGCTCAACAAGACTATCGAGGTCTGCAACACTCTCGGAAACGCAGCTCAGGCTGACGAGTGCAAGACCCTCATCTATCAGACACTCATGGCAAAGGGTAACGACCTGATCAATGCAAAGGACTTTGCTGCCGCTATCGAGGTTTACAACCAGATCATGGCCGCTGACCCAACAAATGCAATGGCTTCACTCCGCCTCGGAATGGCTTACGGAGCTACTGGCAACACTGAGGCAGCTGAGGCAGCTTACCTCGTTGCAGCTCAGAACGGTCAGGAGAAGAACGCATACAAGCAGCTCTCAAACCTTTTCGTAAAGAAGGCAGCTGCAGTCCTCAAGACAAAGAACTACGCTGAGGCGATCGAGTTCGCTCTCAAGTCAAACGAGTACCTTGAGAACGCTACAGCAATGAAGGTTGCAGGTACAGCAGCTTCTGCTCTCCAGAAGAACGAGGACGCTATCGTTTACCTTGAGAAGTACCTCGAGCTCTCTCCAAACGCAAAGGATGCAGCTCAGATGAAGTACACTATCGCAGCTACAGCACAGGTTCTCGGCGACAAGGCTAAGGCTAAGGAGTACTACCAGCAGATTCTCAGCGACCCTAAGTTCGGTCCTACAGCAAAGCAGATGCTTGAGTCACTCAACTAATGAAGAGACAGCTTGAACTGCTTGCTCCGGCAAGAGATTACCAGATCGGCATCGCAGCAATCGACTGCGGTGCCGATGCTGTGTATATCGCCGGTCCGCAGTTCGGAGCAAGACAGGCAGCGGGAAACGAGATAGATGACATCAGAAGACTGTGTGAATATGCCCACAGGTTCGGTGTCAGAATCTTTGTAACGCTGAATACAATCCTGTATGACGACGAGCTGGAAGCCGCTTACAGGCAGATGCTCGCTGTGCAGGAAGCCGGCGCAGACGCCATCATCGTGCAGGATCTCGCAATCCTCGCGATGTCGGAAAAGGGTATCGGCGATATCAAAGGAGAGATACGCATCCCTCTCCACGCATCCACACAATGCGCCATCAGAACTCCCGAGCAGGCCCGCTTTCTGGAAAGCCTCGGATTCTCAAGACTTATTCTGGAGCGCGAACTTTCACTGGAGCAGATCAAGGCCATCAGGGATGCGGTTTCATGCGAACTTGAATTCTTCGTGCATGGAGCATTGTGCGTATGCTACAGCGGCCAATGCTACCTATCGGAGAAGATTGCCGGACGAAGCGCAAACAGAGGTGCCTGCATCCAGGCATGCCGATCGCGCTACGACCTTGTCGACGGCGCCGGCAAAGTGCTCGTGCGCGACAAGGCATTGCTGTCGCTGAAGGACTATAACCTCAGGGACAGGATCGGCGAGCTGGCCGCAGCCGGCATCACATCATTCAAGATCGAAGGTCGTCTTAAGAACGCCTCATACGTAAAAAACGTAGTCAGAGACTACTCCATGGCACTTGACAGCCTCGTTTCAAGGCTATCAGACCAATATGAGAGAGGTTCATACGGAACTGTCTTCGGCGGTTTCACTCCTGACACCCGCAAAACATTCAACAGAGGTTATACAGAACTCTACATAGACGGGAAAAGAGGCAAATGGGCGTGCATGGACGCGGCCAAATCGATGGGAGAAGAGGTGGGAACAGTCGCCTCGCTCAACCATGACAAGTCATCCGTAACCGTAAAGTTCTCCTCACGGGACATCGTGCTGGCCAACGGTGACGGATTCTCTTTCGTGGCAAAGGACGGTTCTGTAACAGGCTTCCGCGGCGACGTATGCAGCGGAACATCAATCAAGTGCAAGAGTACACCTTCGCTCTATGTCGGAGCAAAAATTTACAGGTCCCTCAACGCAGTGTTTGAGAAGGAACTTGAACGACAGGCCTGCACAAGAAGGATCAGTGCAGACGTGACCTTGAGCTTCATTAACGAAGAAGGCTCATGGCAGGTCAAGGCTGTCGCTGTAACTGAAGACGGAAGAAAGTCGGAAGTCTGCCTCGAAGCCGGAAACCAGACAGCTGACAATCAGGAGCGCATGCTCTCGACCCTGGAGAGCCAGATCGGAAAATCTACAGGCATGTTCACATTCCGTCTGGACAGCATCGTTCATGACGGCCAGGTTCCATTCATGCCAGCCTCGGCAATCAATGCGGTAAGACGTTTGCTTGCTGAAAATCTTGAGGCAATGCCTTGCGTCAGCAAGGAACTGCAGAACATCAGGCCATGCACAGAAAACGGCAAGGGACTGCCGCAGAAGGCCGTTTCATACAAGGGTAACGTCTCCAACAGAATGTCGGCAGCCGTATACAGCTCGGCCGGCGCGGAGTATATCGAAGAGGCATACGAACTCGGCCATCAGGAAGGAGCCGAACTCATGCGCACAAAATATTGCATCAGATACGAGCTGGGCATCTGCCCTAAGCATCACGGCGTCAAGGACAGCGGTCCGCTCTTCCTCCTCAACAACGGCCAGAAATTCTCCCTCCACTTCGACTGCCGCTCCTGCGAAATGACATTAAATTAATGTCATCAGACAAGAAAACCTTCAGGTTTTCGAAGTCCGGCCCGGGTAGGGCCGAAGTTCCCCCTGAAAGGGGGATGTCACGAAGTGACAGGGGGTTGAGACAAAACCTTTAGGTTTTCGAAGTCCGGCCCGGGTAGGGCCGAAGGATCAAATTAATTCAAAAGTCAGATCCACATCACCAAAATGCCCGACCGTGCCGCTAGACGCTTCGAACCATTTGCGACCAAGAGTTCCTCGCCACACGATATCGTCAGAAGAACGGTAAGGAATCTTGAGTTCTATTCCATAGCTCCTTGACTCGACCCTGACAAGAGCGGTGCAATTCCAGTCCTTTATGGTCCCGCCATCATCTTCGATTATCATGAAGGCAAATGACTCTACCGAATCCGTCCACTCAGAGAAGACCATGGCATTGAATGGCACAGGAATTCCCATCTGATTTCTTTTTACAACTATGAGAAAGTCCGTAATGCTCGGAGTGAACAGACGCAGTTCCGCTTCAGTAGTCGCGGTGAAGTCTTCGAAGGCGCCGACCTTCACGAAGAACTCGCTCGCCCCGGCGAACCAGGAATCATAATTCCTATTCATTGTGAAGTCTTTAAGTATCAATGACCTGACTGTACCACTTGACTTGGTGTCTTTGCTGACTCCAGGACCGACAATGATGCTTCCGCCACCTTCGCCCCAGTCCGGATCTTCCCTTCTGAGCATTTCCAACGTAGTGTAACCCGCATCCGTATTTCTATTAACCACCCACACAGGTATTTCCTTCGCAACGTCCTCATCCACAAGCACCTCTTCAATACGGCGGAAGCCTTCACTGTCTTCTGTTATCCTGTATCCTACATTCACTTGAGAATCATCCTCCGGATCAAATGTAATGATCGGAAGTTCCTCGCCATCCCATGACTCTGAAAAAGGCCAGTAAATCTGCACGTCAGACTCTGCCAGCTTATCCAACCACTCGGAAGGATCCTCGATTCCGGAAGCGGCCTTTGTCGCAGCTTGAGACTTCACATAATCAGCAATCATGTCCCTCAACGGCACACCGGAAAGCACCGGAGCCTTTGACAAAGGCAACCTGTCATCCCCCACTCCTGCACCCGGCGTACCGAAAAGGTCATACATCATATATTCCTCATCATAACCATTCTCAGCAGAAGACGACACCGCCCCGAACACCTCACCCATCTGGTCCGTTCCCAAAGGTATATTAGCCAGAACCTGCGCCACCTCCGCGAGAGGCACGGCCGCCAGGTCCGATGCATGTTTATCAACATCGTCATCAAGTATTTCACATGAGGAAGCCAACAGGCCTGCGAGGCATAACAGATAAAACTTTTTCATAGCACGTATATTTAACCGATGCAAAGTTCCGAAGCATTATCCGTGTAACAAAAAAGTATAAGTTTATCTACAAAAATCGCCCTCAGAACACTCTCTAAGGGCGATTTCTATAATAGATTTTATCTTATTTTTCCAAAAAATCAGCTAAATCATTGTATAGCGCGTATAAATCTGTCACGAGAATTCAAGTCCTGAAGTACTTCCACATCCCTGAAGCCTGTATCCTCAAAAACCTTCGCGGTCTGTCTGCCAAGCGACTCATTGATCTCGACAAGACATAAACCGTCCGATTTAAGGAGTTGCTTCGCCCATGCGGCCACTGCGCGATAGAATATCAGCGGGTCATCGTCTGAAACAAATAGGGCAAGCCATGGTTCATGGTCAAGGACATTCTTTCTCATGAGTGCCTTTTCCGAGTCCATGACATAAGGAGGATTGCTGAGGATCATGTCGAAAGTGCCCAGCCCTTCGACAGGGCCGGCAAGAACGTCTGCCTTGATGAACTTCGGAGCATTATCGCACTCGAATTTCTGTCCTGCCGCTACAGCAAGCGCACCATCAGAAATATCCACCGCCGCCACCTCCGAACCAGGCAACTCCAAAGCCATGCTCCAAGCTATGCATCCGCTTCCCGTGCACAAATCAAGAACACGTAAAGACTTGCGGCCGGAACGACGTGCCCAGTTCACAGCCTCACGCACCAGAAGTTCGGTCTCGGGACGAGGAATCAGAACGTCAGGTGTGACTTTGAACTCCCGATCATAGAAATACGCCTTACCTATTATATATTGTATAGGTTCACCGGAAGCCATCCTCCCGAATGCGCCCAAAGCCTCTGCAGAAACCTCCTCGGAAACCTCGTATAGTGGTTCGAGAATATGGGTATGACGCGACGTTCCTATACTATGTTGCAGAAACATGAGGACCATCTCACGTGCCTCCCTTTCGGGGAAAGCCTGTGAAATGGTCTCTGTACCTTTGCTTATGAGATCCCTCAGAAGCATTATGAATTTTCAATTACTGTTGTAAGGAAGTCAGTCATAGACA
This sequence comes from Bacteroidales bacterium, assembly GCA_017631875.1. Next base: position 69,531 of record JAGBSL010000006.1, read on the forward strand.
TTCCCGAAGCACGTACCATCTGAGGCACGAGGGAAGCCGATGTCATTCCAGGGATGGTATTCACCTCAAGGAAATAAAGACCTTCCTCTGAGCTGATATAATCCACGCGCACAAGACCTGCACAGCCAAGGTGTTCATAGATCTTCACGGACACCTCCTGGATCTGCTCCCTGAGCGAGTCAGGAATCTGAGCAGGACACACCTCACGGCTGTGGCCGTTGTACTTTGCCTCATAGTCGAAGAACTCATTCTCGGTAATGATCTCGATTACCGGAAGGGCCACATTCTCCTTACCATTATTATATACTGCACATGTAAGTTCTCGACCTACGATCGCTGCCTCTGCGATAAGCATCTGGCCCTCAGAGAAAGCCACATCAACAGCCTTATCAAAGTCCTCGACACACTTCACCTTGGTCACTCCGAAGCTGCTGCCTCCGTCTGTCGGCTTTACGAACATAGGAAGGCCGAGCTTTTCAACCGCCTGTTCTGCAAGTCCCTCAACAGACTCTCCCTTACGAAGGAAGATGTCCTTTGCGCACTTGACGAAGTCCACATCCTTGAGATAGCTCTTGCAGCTGAACTTGTCGAATGTGATTGCAGACACAAAGGCGTTGCAGCCGCTGTGTGGCACGCCGATCATCTCGAGATAGCCCTGCATGAGACCGTTCTCGCCAGGAGTACCGTGCTGCATGATATAGGCATAATCAAACCTGACCTTCTCTCCACATATCACAGCAGAGAAGTCAGTCTTGCACACCTCGGGACGCTCCTCCTCAGGGATGAGCACCCTCTCCTGACCCTTCAGCCTGTATGCCTTCACAACCCACTTGCCGAAGCGGGCGAAAATCTCATAGACAGCGAACTTTCCGCCGTCGATCTGCGAAGCGGTAAACTCTCCGCTTCGAACGGACACCTCCCACTCAGAGGAGTCGCTTCCGTATATTACTGCTATATTATTCAAATCCATATGTTTCCATTTCGTCTTCGTATTCATCCTCAATGTAAGCAGCGCCGTCCTCTTCAGGGGCATCTGTCGCAAGAGCATCGGCATCACAGTCAAGGTTCAGTTCAAAATTGCCAGGAGACTCGAACGCATCCACACTGTAATATGCGGCAAGAGAAGGATCCTTACGCACGCTCTGCATGAAATATCCCCATATAGGCAGCGCCGAAGCCGATCCTCCACCGTTTGCAAGAGCGGCAAAATGCACCTGCATGTCCTCGAATCCCGCCCAGGCTCCCGCTGTAAGCTGAGGAGTATAACCGATGAACCATCCGTCGGCATTGTCGTTTGTGGTACCGGTCTTACCTGCCATCTCACCTGTAAGTCCAAAGCGCGACCTGAGGGCGTAACCTGTACCACCGTTGACTACACCCTGCATGAGGTTGGCCATCAGGTATGCAGTGCGGTCGCTGATAGCCTCTTTTCTTGTTGTTGAAAATGTCGCAAGCACGTTACCCATGTTATCCTCGATTCTTGTCACGAATATAGGCCTTGTGTACATACCCTTAGACGGGAAGGTGTTGTATGCGGCAACCATCTCGTAAAGAGAGATGTTGGCAGCACCCACGCAAAGAGGCGGAACAGGATCCAGGAAGCTTCCCACTCCCATCTTCCTCATCATCTCGACCATAGCGTATGGGCCATACTGCTTCATCAGATAGGCGGAGATGTTGTTGGAACTCTTTGCAAGACCCCACTTGAGGGTCACCATGTTACCGATATACTCGTCCTTGTCAGTACTCTCAGGAGTCCACACCTTATCTTCGCTGATGATGAATGTCTGCGGAACGTTCGCAACCTGGTCGCACGGAGACATGCCCTCCTGCATTGCCAGAGTATAGAGGAACGGCTTGATTGTAGAACCGATCTGACGCTTGCTCTGGCGTGCGTTATCATACTGGAAGGCCTTGAAGTCAGGACCTCCTACATATGCCTTGATCTCTCCGGCCCTGATCGAACGGCCATTCACCTGACCCACACCGGAAGTCATGACCATGAACGAAGCACGCATGTGCCTCTTATAATACCTGATGGAGTCATCCGGAGTCATTACCGTATCCACCTGTCTGTCACCTTCCCATGTGAATATCTTCATAGGGACTGCCACTGAGAATGTCTTGAAGATCTCTGAATCGGAAGCACCGGCAGCCTTCATCTTGCGATAACGGTCGCTGTCCTTGCGCGCCCTCTTCATGATGCCCTCGATCATCTTAGGCTCAACCTCGTTGTCAAACGGAGGACGGTTCTTCCATTTGACCTCTCGGTCGAAGCGCTTCTGCATGTCGCCGCCGATATGCTTTACGACAGCCTCCTCAGCATATCTCTGCATCTTCGGATTGATGGTGGTATAGATCCTCAGACCGTCCCTGTAGATGTCGTACTTTGTGCCGTCCGGCTTAAGGTTCTTGTTTATCCAACCATATAATTCGTCATCTGCCCAAAGAAGCGAATCAACCACATAGTCCTCATACTGGCTGTATGACGAACGCTTTGGCTCCTTTGCCATCATGGTTCGACGTAGCATCTCTCTGAAATACAGTCCTGAACCAGCCGTATGATCCTGTACCTGATATGACAGAGTAATCGGAATCTGCTGAATTGAATCACGCTGCTGCGCGTTCAGATAGCCAGCCTTTTCCATCTGCGAAATAACGAAGTTCCTTCTCACAAGCGACTTCTCAGGATTAAGGGCAGGATTGTATCTGGTAGGTTTATTGACCATTCCCACAAGCGTTGCTGCCTCCTCTACGGTAAGTGCAGCCGGAGTCTTGGCGAAGAAGGTCTGTGCTGCGGACTTGATTCCGTATGCATTACTTCCGAAGAAAACCTGGTTGAGATACATGGTGATGATCTCGTCCTTTGTGTAACTGCGCTCGAGCTTTACAGCCGTAACCCATTCCTTAAGCTTGATCCATACCATCTTGAGCTTTGAAACTCCCGGAATTTTACTGCTGACATCGGCTCTCGGATAGAGGGTCTTAGCCAGCTGCTGGGTAATCGTACTACCTCCACCCTGGCTTGAATCACCACCCAGAAGAGTCTTGAAGATAACTCGAGCCAGACTCCTGAAATCGATACCGGAATGTGTGTAGAAGCGGACATCTTCCGTAGCCACAGCAGCATGAACAAGATTCAGTGACAACTCTTCATAGGTCACAAACGAGCGGTTTTCTATATGAAATGTGGACAGGATGGTAGAGCCGTCATCGGCAATCACCTGCGTAGCGAGATTGCTGTCTGGGTTTTCCAATTCCTCGAAAGACGGTATGTCCGCCAATGCCCAAACAAGGCCGATAAGCGTCATCACAAGCAGCACAGGCGTTGAAAACAGTATCCAGAACCACTTGATTATTTTCTTCTTTGTTGCGTCTGTCATATTTTCCTTTTTTCTTACAAACTCACAAAATTAGCAACAAAATTTGGAAATTTGCCCCGAAAGTCCCTTACTTTGCACTTTCTTTTG
>JAGBSL010000042.1 GCA_017631875.1 Bacteroidales bacterium
GGTTATGGACGTCTCACGTCATTGCGAGGAGCGTAGCGACGTGGCAATCTTATAAATGGTTATGGAACAGAAATTTGACTATAGCAAAGCGATTGAGGAACTGGAGGCGATAGCCGCCAAGGTGGAGGATCCCAAGACGGGAATCGATGACATAGACAAGTATATAAAGAGGTCAGAGGAACTGATCTCGGCCTGCCGTGACTACCTTCGCGGTGTCCGTGAAAAGGTTGAAGGAATGAATTGATAGTTGACCAAGCATATGACAACAAAGAAGAAAGATATGATCTATGACCATGACGAGTGGCTGGAGCCATATAAGGAGGTCATTGACCGCCGTCATGAGATGATAATGGACCTAAAGGAGAGGATGTCGGTGGACGGTTCTCTTTCCAAAGGCATGAACAACCACGTGTATTACGGCCTTCATCGCGACGCCAAGGGCAACTGGGTGTTCCGCGAGTGGGCTCCGAATGCTACCAAGATATATATCATCGGAGAATTCAACAACTGGAAGCGTACAGAGGCGTATGCTCTCAAGCCTATAGGAGGCGGAAACTGGGAGATCGTGCTCCCTTCCATGTTCCTTGACCATGGAACTCTCTATAAATTATATATAGAGTGGCCGGGAGGAGGTGCCGAGAGGCTTCCGGCATATGTGACAAGAACTGTTCAGGACCCGCACACCAAGACATTCTGCGCTCAGGTGTGGGATCCTAAGCCATATGAGTGGAAGCACGGCAAGCCGGGCAAGCGTCAGCATCCGCTGATCTATGAGTGCCACATCGGAATGGCTGCAGAGGAGGAGAAGGTGGGAACATTCGAGGAGTTCCGTCTGAATGTTCTTCCTAAGGTTGCGGATCTGGGCTATGACACATTGCAGATCATGGCTCTTCAGGAGCATCCTTACTATGGATCTTTCGGCTATCAGGTAGCTAACTTCTACGCACTCAGCTCGCGCTTCGGAACGCCTGAGGAGTTCAAGGCCCTTGTGGATGAGGCACATGCTCTCGGCATAGCTGTGGTGATGGATATTGTGCATTCGCATTCTGTTGATAATGAGGCGGAAGGACTCGGAAACTTCGACGGAAAGGAGACTCTGTATTTTTACGACGGATGGCAGGGCCATCATCCGGCTTGGGGCTCGCGATGCTTCGATTACGGAAAGGATGAGACCAAATATTTCCTCCTGTCCAACTGCAAGTACTGGATGGAGGAGTACCATATAGACGGATTCCGCTTTGACGGCGTGACAAGCATGCTTTACTGGGATCACGGTCTGGAGAAGGCCTTCGTGGGCTATGAGAACTACTTCAACCAGGGCGTGGATGACAATGCTATCGCATACCTGGCCCTCGCAAATATCCTCATCCATGAGATGAACGAGGATGCATTCACTATCGCAGAGGATGTCAGCGGTATGGCAGGCCTTGCGGCACCGCTTGAAATGGGCGGCGTCGGCTTCGACTTCCGCATGAGCATGGGTGTTGCCGACAACTGGATCAAGTGGATCAAGGAACTGTCTGACGACCATTGGAGCATGGGCGAGATGTGGTGGCAGCTCACCAACAAGCGTGAGGATGAGAAGACCATCAGCTACGCCGAGTGCCACGACCAGGCAATGGTGGGCGATAAGACGATTGCGTTCCGTCTGATGGATGCGGAGATGTACACTTCGATGAACAAGGAATCGCAGTCTCCGGTGGTAGATAGAGGTATGGCCCTGCACAAGATGATCCGTCTTGTGACCATGGCTACCTGCGGAAATGGATACCTTACCTTCATGGGTAACGAGTTTGGCCATCCTGAGTGGATCGACTTCCCTCGCGAAGGAAACGGATGGTCATACAAGCACGCCAGAAGGCAGTGGTCGCTTGCCGAGCCTGACTACCTGAGATACAGATATCTGCGCAATTTTGACAAGGCAATGATTGAAATGGCGCGTGCGGAGTCGATTCTTGATGAGGCTCCGGAACTTTTTGTACAGGATGAGCAGAAAAAGATACTTATTTTCAAAAGAAAAGATTGTATCTTTGCGCTGAATTTCAACCCCGAGGCTTCATTTACCGACTACGGCTTTGCGGCTCCTGCCGGAAAATATGAGGCTATCTTGAATACAGACGAAAACGAATTTGACGGCTTCTCCAGGTTAAAGACTGGAGAGGTGCATTTCAGTGTACCTGTCAAGAGTGAGAACGGCAGCGGAAAATATAAGGATTCCCTGTCACTCTATCTTCCTAGCCGCACTGCGATCGTATTGAAGAAGATCGACTAAACGGTTTTTAGAGAAATATTTTAACCTAATATAAATTATATGGCTTTTCTTAAATTCAACAAGTCCGAGCTTGTGAACCTGGAGTATTCGCTCAAGCGCGAGATCATCGCGGCGAATGAGACAGGCGCTTACTGCAACACGTCTATCGTGACCTGCAACACAAGGCGTTATCACGGACTGCTCGCTGTCCCTGTTGATGAGCTGGGTGGCGGAAAGTACATGCTGCTTTCTGCGCTGGATGAGAGTCTGGTCCTCAGAGGTAAGCAGTTCAACCTCGGAATCCACTGCTATGGCGACACTTATGATCCTAAGGGACATAAGTACATCGTGGACTTCGATGCTGACCCTGTACCGGTTGTGACCTATAAGGTCGGAGGAATCCTGTTCACCAAGACCATCATGATGGTTCCTGACAACGATCAGGTGCTCATCAAGTACGAACTTCTTCAGGCTCCGTCGAAGCTTACGCTTATGCTGAAGCCTTTCCTTGCATTCAGAAGCGTCCACAGCCTTACAAGTCAGAATTCCGAGGCTTATACCGGATATGACGAGGTTGATGGCGGTGTGGCATTCCGTCTTTACAATGGATTCCCTTATCTGAACATGCAGCTTTCGGGTCAGCCTGCATTCAAGTATCAGCCATATTGGTATAGCGGCGTTACATACTCGGACGAGTACCGCCGCGGATTCGACTGCAGGGAGGACCTCTTCGTTCCGGGTGCATTCTCTATTGAGATGAAGCCGGGTGATTCAGTGGTGTTCTCCGCTTCAGTAAATGAAATCAATCCTAAGGGCCTTAAGAGAAAGTTCACTGATACTCTCAAGAAGATGCCTGCGGCAGAGACTTATGAGGATCTCCTCAAGAACAACGCTGAGATCTTCAAGTGCGATACAGGTGACAAGGCACGCATCAATGCCGGCTTCTCATGGCTTGAGACAGGTCTCCTCAGAGAGACCATCGCTTCTCTCCCTGGCCTTACACTTTACGCAAACGGCGACTGCGACCAGTTCGAGAGGATTCTCGATACCCTTATTGCAGACGAGCAGGATCGTCTCTTCCATCGTACAACCCAGTGTGAGGCGCCTCTCAGACTTACTGAGACCCTCCAGCAGTACATCCGCTTCAGCGGCAAGGAGAGACAGATCTGGAAGAAATATGGCGAGACCCTCAAGAAGATCATCGAGAGCTATGCTCCTGGTCAGAGAAAGGAAATCGCGATGCATCCTAACGGACTCCTCTGGGCTCAGATGGACGGCGTTGCCCTTTCGTGGATGAACGCTTACGTATATGGACATCCTGTGACAGAGAGAGCAGGTTATCAGGTAGAGACCAACGCATATTGGTATAACGCCCTCTGCTTCGCTATCGACATGGAGAACAAGTATGGTCCTAAGAAGAGCGAATTCGTAGAGAAGTGGTCTGCAGTACGCGACCTCGTTAAGGAGAACTTCCAGCCTACATTCTGGAAGCCTGAGTGGGGTTATCTTGTTGATTACGTAGGAAACGGTCCGCTTGATCAGGCTGTAAGACCTAACATGCTCATTCCTGCATACCTGGAGTATTGTCCGCTTGATGACGAGGTTATCTCTGAGGTAGTGATGACAATCAACGACGAGCTCCTCACAAAGAGAGGTCTCAGGTCGCTTTCTCCAAGAAACGAGGCTTACAGAGGCGTTTACGAGGGATCGCAGATCGACCGCGACCTCGCATACCACCAGGGTTGTGCATTCCCTGACCTCCTCTCACCATACATCGACCTCTGCTTCCGCATGATGGGCAGCACCTTCTACGGAAGGGCTAAGTATCTCGTCGAGGGATTCTTCGAGGACATCAGCAAGCACGGTGTAGGTCAGTTCTCTGAGCTTTATGACGGAGACCCACCTCACGAGCCGCACGGAGCTATCGCTTCAGCGATGAGCACCGCAGCTCTCCTGCAGATAGTACATGTTATGAAACAATATAAGAAGGAGGATAAGTAATGAGAGTTCTGATGTTCGGATGGGAGTTCCCTCCTCATATCGCAGGTGGTCTTGGAACAGCCTGCTACGGAATGACCAAGGGTCTTGCGTATAATGACGTAGATGTTCTTTTCGTCATGCCTTCGGCTTCGGGTGACGAGGACGAGAGCGCGGTGAAGATCATTAACGCCAGCGACGTTGCCGTAGATACAGTCAGCGCTACCGTTGACGAGTTCCTCGGAAAGGTTCAGTTTGTACACATCGGAACCAACATGGTTCCTTACGTTGATCCGGTAGACTTCAAGACAATGGTCGAGGAGGAGCGTAAGAGACAGGTCAAGAGCTTCCGTGTGCAGTATGGACAGAAATATAAGTTCTCAGGCAAGTACGGCGCAAACCTCATGGAGGAGGTTGCACGCTATGCGATGGTCGGTGCGACAATCGCAATGCAGTACAAGGATCAGTTCGACGTGATCCATGCCCATGACTGGCTTACTTACCTTGCAGGTATCGCTGCAAAGCAGCTTACAGGCAAGCCGCTCGTAGTACACATGCACGCCACATCATACGACCGTGCAAGCGACGACCAGGTGGATACACGCGTGGTTGACCTTGAGACAAAGGGTATGATGGCTGCCGATAAGGTAATGGCTGTGTCAGAGCTTACAAGAAATATATGTATCAACCGTTACGGAATCGATCCTGATAAGGTTGTGGCAGTACACAATGCCGTTGACTTCACAGGCCGCGAGAAGCTTGAGGTCGAGAGGAACGTGAAGGAGAAGGTGGTTACCTTCCTCGGCCGTGTGACTTACCAGAAGGGTCCTGAGTATTTCATTGAGGCAGCTGCAAAGGTGCTCAAGAGATGCAAGGACGTACGTTTCGTGATGGCGGGTAGCGGTGACATGCTTAACAGATGTATCCGCCACGTCGCTCGTCTCGGAATTTCAGACAGATTCCACTTCACAGGCTTCCTTCGCGGTAAGGAGGTGCACAAGATGTTCGCCCTGTCGGATGTCTACGTGATGCCATCTATTTCCGAGCCGTTCGGAATCTCGCCGCTCGAGGCCATGCTGACCATCGTGCCTTCGATCATCTCGAAGCAGTCAGGCTGCGCCGAGATCCTCAAGTACGCCCTCAAGGTGGACTTCTGGGATGTGGACGCGATGGCTGACCAGATTTACGGTCTGCTCCAGTATCCTGCAATCGCGCAGCTCGCTGCACGTTGCGGTTACGACGAGGTGAACAGCATCAAGTGGAACGATGTTGCCGCTAAGATCAAGGGTATTTATCAGGAAGTAATTGACAAGAAATAAAATAAAACTTAATAATCATGAAAAAGAGTATTTGTCTGTATTTTCAGGTACATCAGCCAGCAAGGTTGAGACTATACAGATTCTTTGACATCGGAAAGGATTCTCATTACTATGACGACTTCGCTAACAGGACAATCCTCCGCAGAGTAGCCCAGAAGTGCTACCTCCCAATGAACGCACTCCTCCAGGAGCTTATCGAGGCTAACAAGGGATCGTTCAAGGTGGCGTTCTCTATCTCAGGTACAGTCCTTGAGCAGTTCGACAGATACGCACCGGAGGTTATCGAGAGCTTCCGCAAGCTCGCTCAGACAGGCTGCGTAGAGTTCCTTTCAGAGACATACTACCACTCTCTTGCAGCTCTCGCATCGGAGGCTGAGTTCAAGCATCAGGTGGAGAAGCACAGAGCGGCTATCGAGCACTATTTCGGCGTGACTCCTAAGGCATTCCGCAACACAGAGCTCATCTACTCTGACGCTATCGGAGAGATGGTATACGAGATGGGATTCAAGACAATGCTTACAGAGGGTGCTAAGCACGTTCTCGGATGGAAGAGCCCTAACTTCGTATATACAGGCGCGACAGCTCCTAAGCTCAAGCTCCTCCTCAAGAACTCTGCACTCAGCGATGATATCGCATTCCGCTTCTCAGACAGAGGCTGGTCAGACTGGCCGCTCACAGGCGAGAAGTACCTTGCATGGCTTAAGGCTGCCGCTCAGAACGAGGAGATCATCAACCTCTTCATGGACTACGAGACATTCGGCGAGCACCAGAAGGCATCAAGCGGCATCTTCGATTTCATGAGATACTTCCCTGAGGAAGTCCTCAGAGACGGCGAGTTCGAGTTCGTGACTCCAAGTGAGGCTACAAAGAAGCATCGTCCGGTAGGCGACCTCGATGTGATGGATCCTATTTCATGGGCAGACGAGGAGCGCGACGTCACTGCATGGCTTGGTAACGAGCTCCAGAACGACGCATTCAACAAGCTTTACGACCAGGTGGAGAAGCTCGGTATTCTCAACGATGAGGGTCTTTGGTCAGATTTCGGCCACCTCCAGGAGAGCGACCACTTCTATTATATGTGTACAAAGTTCTTCTCGGACGGAGCTGTGCATAAATATTTCAACCCGTATGATACTCCATATGAGGCGTTTATCAACTATATGAACGTTTTAAGTGATTTTATTTTGCGAGTTGATGATGCAATTTCCGTTTCAGATGTTATCTTTGCACCCGAAAAAGTAAAGAAGGCGGCTCCAAAGGCTAAGAAACCAGCTGCTAAAAAGCCAGCTGCCAAGAAGCCAGCAGCCAAGAAGACTACTAAGAAATAGATCAGATCTCTCGACTTCGCTCGAGATGACATGATTTAAAATTATATTTCCCCGGGCGGAATCCGATAATAAGGACTCCGGCCGGGGTAACTAAGTAAATTTTTATAGCAAAATGAAAACAGAGATTATCAAGCCTGATTATCTGTTTGAAGTTAGTTGGGAAGTGTGTAATAAGGTAGGCGGTATCTATACAGTGATCGCTACCAAGTCCCTTTATCTCAAGAACGAGTTCAGCAGGCGCCACATTATGGTGGGACCTGATGTATGGATGGACACAGAAAGCAACCCTGATTTCATTGAGGATCCGGCACTGTACAGAAGCTGGAGGATGCAGGCGGCTGCCGAAGGACTCAGAGTCCGTGTCGGCCGTTGGAACATCCCAGGCAAGCCTACAGCCATCCTCGTTGATTTCAAGCAGTTCCTTACCCGTCAGAATGAGATCCTCACCGAGTTCTGGAAGAAGTTCGGCGTTGACTCGATCAGCGGTAACTGGGACTATAGGGAGTCGGCTCTCTTCGGTTACGCTGCCGGAAGAGTCATCGAGAGTTTCTATAACTACAACCTCCAGTCGTCAGACAAGGTCGTGGCTCAGTTCCACGAGTGGATGACCGGTACAGGACTCCTTTATCTGAAGTCAGTCAACATCCCTGTAGCTACAGTGTTTACGACACACGCTACCGTGATCGGACGATGCATCGCAGGTAACTACCTGCCGCTTTATGACGGACTTCTCGGCTACAATGCAGACGAAAAGGCAAGACATTTCAATGTCGTTGCAAGACACTCCCTCGAGAAGAAGGCTGCGCTTCACAGCGACATCTTCACGACAGTCAGCGACATTACGGCTCAGGAGTGCAGACAGTTCCTGGGCAGACCGGTAGATGTAGTGACCCCTAACGGATTCGAACCGAGCTTCACACCGGCTACAGACGAGGAGTATGAGGAACTTCGTGCACGTGCAAGAGCAAAGCTCATGACAGTTGCTTCTGCTATGTGCGGAGAGGAAGTGCCTGAGAATGCTGTCCTCGTAGGTATCGGCGGACGCTATGAGTGGAAGAACAAGGGTATCGACGTTTATATCGATGCTCTCAACAAGCTTAATAACTCCGAGTTCAAGGGCAAGACTGTGCACGCATTCATCATGATTCCTTCAGGCCACAACGGTCCGGATAAGCAGCTTGTGGCTAAGCTCGCAGGCAACGGCTCGAACTATGTGACCAGGACATCACACTATCTGATGAATCCGGAGTACGATAACGTTACCCGCCGTCTCAATGAGGTTCAGCTCAACAACGCGGCAGGCGACAAGGTGAAAGTATACTTCATCCCATCTTACCTGAACGGAAACGACGGCGTGTTCGACATGCCATATTACGATCTTCTTTCGGGACTTGACCTTACATTGTTCCCATCATACTATGAGCCATGGGGCTATACTCCGCTCGAGAGCCTTGCGTTCAGGGTTCCTACCCTCACCACAACTCTCGCAGGATTCGGCCTCTGGGTACGTACATATTATGGAAAGAAACACCCTGGTATCACAGTGCTTGACAGAACAGACTCGAACTACCATGAGGTAGTGGATGGCGTTGCTGCCCGCGTGGCCGAGATCGCCGCCCTCCGCAAGGATTCGAAGAAGAAGTACATGCAGAATGCCAAGGAGGTGTCTGAAATCGCCCTTTGGGAGAATCAGATCGTATATTATAAGGAAGCATATTCTAAAGCATTAGAGAAATTAATATCTGTTGCCGGAACATATCCGTCAACCAGAACAGAAAAACATATGGAATACAGAAAATTTGAAGTTAATCAGCCAACCTGGAACAGCGTGATCGTGTCACGCCACCTTCCAGATTCACTTAAAGACCTCGAAATACTCTCCAAGAACCTTTGGTGGTGCTGGAACGAATCTGCAAAGAGCCTCTTTGCAAAGGTAGACCCTCAGGCATGGGAGGCATCAGGCCAGAACCCTATTGCAATGCTTGACAAGGTAAGCAAGAAGAGATATAAGGCTCTCGAGCAGGATACCAAGTTCCTTGCAGACCTCAAGACAGTAATGGATGAGTTCAACGCTTACATGGCTCTCAAGGCAGAGCGTACAACTCCTTCAGTTGCATACTTCTGTATGGAGTACGGTCTTGACACATCACTTAAGATCTATTCAGGCGGTCTCGGTATCCTCGCAGGAGACTACATCAAGGAGACTTCCGACATGAATACCAACCTCGTAGCTGTAGGTCTTCTCTACAGATTCGGATACTTCAACCAGAAGCTTACAGCTAACGGTGAGCAGGTGTCTGAGGACGTAGCTCAGGACTTCAACAAGATCCCTGCTACTCCTGTACGTGACGAGAACGGTAACTGGATGAGCGTAAGCATCGCTTTCCCTGGCCGCACACTCAGCGCACGTCTCTGGAGAGTTGATGTAGGCCGCACAGAGCTCTACCTCCTTGACACAGACATTCCAGAGAACCTCCCAGAGGACAGATCAATCACTTACAACCTCTACGGTGGTGATTGGGAGAACCGTCTCAAGCAGGAGCTCCTTCTCGGTGTTGGCGGTATCCGCGCTCTCCGCGCACTCGGCTTCGATCCGCAGGTTTACCACTGCAATGAGGGTCATGCCGCATTCATCGGCCTTGAGCGTCTCCGTGAGCTGATCGCAGAGCAGAACCTTGAGTTCCAGGAGGCTCTCGAGGTAGTAAGAGCATCATCACTCTTCACAACTCATACTCCGGTTCCTGCAGGACACGATGCTTTCGACGAGGGCATGCTCCGCAAGTATATCGGCCACTACCCACAGCGTCTCAAGATCGACTGGGAGACTATGATGGGTCTTGGTAAGAACAACGGTGCTGACGTTAACGAGAAGTTCTCTATGTCTATCCTCGCAGCTAACATCTCTCAGGAGGTTAACGGAGTGTCATGGCTCCACGGTGAGGTCAGCAAGGACATCCTCGGACACATGTGGCCAGGATATCTCCCTGAGGAGCTCCACGTAAGCTACGTAACCAACGGTGTTCACTATCCGACTTGGACAGCTCCAGAGTGGAAGGAGGTTCACGCCAAGGTATTCGGCGAGGAGTTCAAGACTCACCACTATGACAAGTCATGCTTCGACGGCATCTACAAGGTTTCTGACGAGGAGGTATGGAACATCCGCACTTCACTCCGCAAGAAGCTCATCGACGAGGTGAAGAGAAGACTCTCTGACCCTGCAGCTGCAAGCCACTACTCGCCTAAGCAGGTGGTAGAGATCAAGGAGAACCTCCGTGATGACGTTCTCACTATCGGTTTCGCACGTCGTTTCGCTACATATAAGAGAGCACACCTGCTGTTCCGTGACCTCGACAGACTCGCTGAGATCGTGAACGATCCTAAGCAGCCTGTACAGTTCCTCTTCGCAGGTAAGGCTCACCCAGCTGACAAGGCAGGTCAGGATCTCATCAAGATGATCGTGGAGATCTCTAAGCAGCCACGCTTCATCGGTAAGATCGTATTCGTACCTAACTACGACATCACTGTAGCTAAGTACCTCGTTCAGGGTGTTGACATCTGGATGAACAACCCTACACGTCCACTCGAGGCTTCTGGTACATCAGGAGAGAAGGCAGCCATGAACGGTGTAATGCACTTCTCGGTACTTGACGGATGGTGGGTTGAGGGTTACAAGAAGGGCGCAGGTTGGGCACTTCCAATGGAGCGCACTTACGATGACCAGAACTACCAGGACGAGCTAGATGCAGCTACTATCTACAACATCATCGAGAACGAGATCGCTCCTACATTCTACAACAAGTCACTCTCTACAGGCCGCTCATCAGACTGGATCGAGATCATCAAGAACTGCGTGGCTCAGGTTGCATGCAACTTCACAACAAACCGCATGCTCACTGACTACATCAACCAGTACTATGTACCACAGGCTGCACGTGTTGACGGCATCGTAGCTGATGATTTCGCAGAGGCTCGTGAGATCGCAGCTTGGAAGAAGAGACTCCGCCGTGAGTGGAAGAACGTCGAGGTTGTTTCTGCTACAATGCCGGATGGCAACAGCGACCACTTCTCTATCGGAAACGCATTCGAGGCTGAGGTAGTCCTCAACATCGGTGACCTCAATCCTGAGGAGATCGGAGTAGAGGCAATTTTCGCTACTTATGGCAAGAAGGGCCGTCTCAACATCCAGGAGAAGTATGAGTTCACTCCAGGTGAGGCTGTTGACGGAAGAGCAACATACAAGGCATCCATCAACCCAGACAGATCAGGTCTCTACATGGTAGCCGGCCGTATCTACGCTAAGAACGCTAAGCTCCCGCACAGACAGGACTTCGAACTTGTAAGATGGTTGTAGCAACCGGTTTTTTCGACGGTGTCCACACCGGACACCGTCTTGTAATAAAGCAGCTCGTCGAGGCTGCAGCAGCTCGCGGGGATGAAAGCATGGTCGTTTCATTCTGGCCACATCCCCGTAATGTGCTGCAAAAGGAAGCCCGTTCACTCAGGCTTCTTACTACGCTTGCGGAAAAGAAGGAGCTTCTTTTCGGTCTGGGCGTGGACAAGGTTGAGATTCTTCGCTTCACGAAGGACTTCAGCGCAATGACTACGGAGGAGTATCTCCGCATGCTCATTGAAAATTATGGCGCAAAGACCATTCTGCTCGGATATGACAACAGGATGGGATGCGATGCCAAAGGTTCGGATGAGGTCGCTGAAACTGCGGAACGACTCGGGCTTGAGGTTATAAGGACCGATATGGTTCCTTCTCAGCATGGGTATGCCGTAAGTTCTACAAAGATCCGCCAGAGCCTGGAGGAGGGAGATGTTGAAAGTGCAACTGCAATGCTTGGGTACAGGTATTCGCTTGAAGGTGTCGTTGTGGCGGGCAACAGAATCGGCCGCACGATAGGTTTCCCGACAGCGAACATGCAGCTTTATGAGCCGCTGAAGCTTGTGCCGGCAAACGGAGTGTACTTTGTGGAGGTCGAAACGATAGGGCAGAAGCTCTACGGAATGTGCAACATCGGCTACAGACCTACTGTGGGTCAGGGCAATGCACGTACGATAGAGACTCATATCCTGGATTTCGACGAAGACATATACGGACTTGACCTCAAGCTGACATTCATAGCGCGTATCCGCGAGGAACGCCGCTTCGAGTCGCTTGAAGCCTTGAGAGCCCAGTTGGTAAAAGACAAGGAAGCTTGCATGACACTGACATCCCGAGCGTAGCCGAGGGATCTAAACATAAGTATTATGGAAGAAATAATAGGTCTGTTAGTCGTTCTTGCAGTCGGCATATTCAAAGCCGTAAACAAGAAGTTCGAGGATGCCGGAAAGCAGCCTCAGAAGCCGTCTCAGCCGTTCGGCCCATTCGGATCTTTGGATCCTTTTGAGGAGGATCGGGAAGTCTTTGTGCCGAAGGCGGAGCCTGTTGTGCCAAGACACGAACCGATTTTCCAGAGGCCGGTGACGCCAAAGCCGGTTGAGGTTAAACCAGCGGCTCCTAAGCCTGAGCCTATGACACTCGAAGACGTCCAGAGGCAGACAAAGACCAGAAAACCAATGCTGATCGAGGAAGAGGAAACAAGTCCGAAAGAAAAGATCGATCCGAAGAAGCTGGTGCTGTATTCGGAGATCATGACACCGAAGTTTAATGAATAAAAAACTATAAATCAAATAATTATGGCACTACAGTATATGACCCAGGAGGGTCTTGATAAGCTGAAGAAGGAGCTTGCGGAAGCTATTGCGCAGCGTCCTGTCATTTCAGCTGCTATCGCAGAGGCGAGAGATAAGGGCGACCTGTCGGAGAATGCGGAGTATGAGGCAGCAAGAGAGGCTCAGGGCCTTCTTGAGCTTAACATCGCGAAGCTCCAGAACCTTGTAGCAAATGCACGCGTCATCGACGAGTCACAGATCGGAACAGACAAGGTGCAGATGCTCAACAAGGTGAAGGTGAAGAACCTCAATACAAACCAGATAATGAACTTCACGCTCGTGAGCGAGCAGGAGGCTGACTTCATGGCAGGTAAGCTTGCAGTGAAGACTCCTATCGGACAGGCTCTCATGGGTCACGGAGTAGGTGAGGTCGTTGAGGCAAAGGTTCCTGCCGGCATCATCAAGTTCGAGATTCTTGAAATCACTTTGTAATCTTCATTATGGCAACAATTTTCACAAAAATAGCCAAAGGCGAGATTCCGTCATACAAGGTTGCGGAGAACGATGAGTTCTACGCATTCCTTGACATCGCGCCGATGGCAAAAGGCCACACCCTTGTGATTCCAAAGAATGTTGAGGATGACTATATCTTCAACATTGATAACGAGACTTATATGGGACTTTGCGCATTTGCAAAGAAGGTGGCTCAGGCGCTGAAGGCTGCTGTTCCATGCCAGAGGGTAGGCGTTGCCGTCCTCGGAATGGAGGTGCCTCACACTCATATCCATCTCGTGCCGCTCCAGACAGAGGGTGACATGGATTTCAGAAAAAAGAAACTGGAGCTTTCTCAGGAGGAGTTCTCAGAGATAGCTACCGCAATCTATAATGAATATGTCAAGATTCAGTAAGATCATTTCATTTGTTGCTGCAATGGCTGCACTTGTATCGTGCGCCAGCAACGCAAGGATAGACGGAACGCTTACAGATGCAGCCTCTTCAGAGGTTATCGTGAAGCTCCTTGAGTCCAACAGGTATGAGGTACTTGATACCGTAAAGACTGATGCTTCTGGATATTTCTCCTATAAGGTTGATGTAGCTGAGGGGCAGCCGGAGTTTGTCTATCTATTCTATGGAGAAAAGAAGATCGCAAGCCTTTTGCTTGAGGCAGGTGACAAGGTCAGTGTCGTTTCTGATACCCTTGGACGCGTTACCTTTGAGGGCTCAGAAGAGTCCATCAAGCTCGCAGAGGTGGAGAAGGCATATGCAGCCGCACTTGCTGAGTTCGAGGATATCGCTCTTCTGATGAGTGCAGCGACAGACCAGGCTGATTACGACCGTCTTGCCGCAGATATGAGCAGGGCTTATATCTCGTATTACAGAGATAGGGTAAGGTATGTCATGGAGAACAGCAAGTCTCTCACAGTGATTCCGGTATTCTATCAGATCGTCGGTGAGAACTTTCCTCTTTTCTCGCAGAATACTGATGCAATCCTGTTCGCGAATATCGCGGATTCTCTTGAGACAGTATATCCTGATTCGAAGTATGTAAAGGCTTTGAGAAAGGAAGCAGAGGTGAGGTTCGGCTATCTGGAACTTCAGGAGCGCCTTGTCAATGCAGAGGAGATCGGCTATCCTGAAATTGAGCTCCCAGGACTTGACGGAAAGATGAGGAAGCTTTCAGAGATGGAGTCAAGAGTGGTTATTGTATATTTCTGGAGTGTCGCACAGGCTCAGCAGAATATGTTCAACATCGATTTCTTCAAGCCTCTTTATGAGGAGTACCACAGCAAGGGACTGGATATCTATCAGGTGTCTCTCGATGTTGACAAGACTCTTTGGGCAACTACTGTGAGGGGACAGGAGCTCCCTTGGACAAATGTCTGTGATTCACGTGGAGCACAGTCACCATATGTCTCGGTGTACAATCTCCCCGCTCTCCCTGCGGCGTTCATCATTGCTGATGGTGAACTTGTTGATGGAAAGGTTGTTGACGAAGCATCGCTCAGGAAACTCCTTGATGATCTTTTGAAATAGTTTATAAAACGGTTCGGAATTAATTCGAACCGTTTTTTTTATTTGTCCGCGAAAAGGTCAGTTTTACGGATAACCCTATCATTGGGAGCTCACTTGTCCGTGAAAATGACGTTTTTACGGACAACATTGCAGTTCTGGTCTCACTTGTCCGCGAAAAGGCAGATTTTACGGCCAGGTAGAGGTTCTATACAGTGATTTATGTGATTTTTCATAAAAATCAGTTAAAATCTATTATGGAAATCGGCTTCCAGGTGCTCTGTAATCACGATTATTTGAAATAAGCGTGTACTTTTTGTTTACACGGCTAATTCCTCGGAACTTTGCAGTCAAAAATAAGACTATGTTGACTTTTTTGGAGAAGGAGAGAGAGTGCGAAATGGTTTTCGCGGAGAATGGGCCGTTCTGGCACTTGTGTACTGATGGAACCAAGATGGCCGACATCTTCGCTACGGAGGATGATTTCAAACAGGGGATGATAGCTTTGGCTGTATGCATTGTTCTGTTTGGAAGAGTGGACCTTGTTACATTCGAACTGATGAATAATCATGTACATCTGATATTGTGTGGCAGGAAGGAGGATTGTATGGAGTTCTTCATGATGTTTAAAAGCAAACTTAAAAGACTGTTCAGGGGACATGACCGAGTGGTTGATTGGAATTGCTTTGAGGCCGAGATAATAGAGATTAATGATCTTAAGGCACTACGTAATGAAATTTTATATGTGCATAGAAATGCCTATGTAGTAAATTCAAAGTATACTCCGTTCAGTTATCCTTGGGGCGGGGGATGGGCGTATTTCTCCCCTGTGATTTATCAGCTGCCTGCAAAGTCTGTCAGAGAGATAGGCTGCAATAAGGCCCGCGAACTTACACATCATCGTAATGTGTCGGAAATTGCTCAGCTGAAGTTTGTCGGTGATGTGCCTTTCATCCCGTCATTCTGTAGGGTGGATGTCGGGGAGAGCATGTATAGGGACGTTCGTAGCTATTTCCATTCGCTCACTCGTGAAGTAGAGGCGTTCAGCCAGATTGCTTCCAGACTGAAGGATAAGGTGTTTCTGACTAATGAGGAGATGTTTAGAGTTGCGGCGAACTATGCTCAAGAGTGCTTTTCAAGGAAGCTGACCATGTTGACTCCGGAACAGAAGATCGAGCTGGCTCGTAAACTGCATTATGATTACAATGCTTC
The DNA here is from genome assembly GCA_017631875.1 of Bacteroidales bacterium. The sequence goes on from JAGBSL010000042.1 coordinate 15,756, forward strand.
AAACGATATTCTTCGCAGAGTGTTGAAACTTGAAGTGTCTGTCTTAAATGAATTGTTTCCTCCTATAGCAACATGACGTAAAACTTGTCCGTAGAATGGACATTTTTACGGACAGCTACTCTGTTTTTGAGGTGCTTGTCCGTGAAAAGGGTGTTTTTACGGACAACCTGTCAATATAATGGCTGTTTGTCCGTGAAACAGTGGCTTTTACGGACAAGTGGGCAGGATGAGGTTAGAACAGTTTCTTCTTGCTGACTGTGGCAACGAATTCCTTGAGATAGAACGGTTCGAAGTACGCAACGTCTTCGAATCGTTTTTCTTTATATGCGGCCATGGCAGGCTGGAGCATTGCGGAAGCTTTCGGACAGCACTGGCGGAAGTGTGCGTTCGGGTGTTTTATTACATCTGCACATTTGCCTGCGCCGTCACCGATGAACAGGCATGGACCCTGCTCCAGATATTCTGCAAAGCTGGTTTCATCGATGATCATCGGGGCTGTTTCGGTGATCTGCATATACGTAGCGGGTGTCTCGGCTTCGCTCGACATGACAGTCTTTTCAAACACTGCAGTGTACACTTCCATGCGGCGGGCATCGATCATTGGGATGATGTATTTGAAAGACACAGATTGCCACGTCGCTTCGCTCCTCGCAATGACGTGTGGAGTGTCGTCTGCATTGATATTGTCAGAGAAAGCTTGAAAGACGAGTGTGTCGAGTGTGCCGACAGCCAGGAGCGGCTTGCCCGATCCGAAGCAGAGGCCCTTGGCTGTGGATACGCCCACGCGCAGGCCTGTGTATGAACCCGGGCCCTTGCTTACGCATACCGCATCGCAGTCGGCAAGCGTAAGTCCGCGTTCAGCCAGCATCTCCTGGATGAACACCGCTGTGAGTGATGCGTGTGCCTTGGGAGCTGAGCTTTCTCTATATGATGTCACGACTCCGTCCTGTGCAAGTGCAACCGAACAAAGTGCTGTAGAAGTCTCGATAAGTAGTATGTTGTCCATGTTTAGTTCCAGAATATCAGTGATTTAAGATAAGGAAATATGGTATATGCGGCGTTCTTCAGCGGTGTGAAGAGTACTGATTCGGCAAGAACTTCTTCGCTGACCAGGTGCAGATTGTTGTTCAGCGAGCAGAACAGCATGATCACCAGCCCGACGATAAGACCTGTCTTCAGCAGGGCGAATACAACGCCGAGCAGCTTGTTGACCCATCCGAGCATCACGAAATTGATGATGCCTTCAAGCAGTTTGCCCACAAGGGCCAGTACCGCGAACACTGCAATCATGATGATTATGAATGAGATAAGCTTCAATACGTTCTCGGTAGCCTCGATGTATTGGCTAAGCCATGCTCCTACCGGTTCGGAGAACTCGTAAGATAGCCATACTCCGCCAATTAAGGAAACAATCGATATCACCTGGCTGATAAAGCCTTTGCGGATACCGCTGATAAGCGCCGGTACGAAGCATATTAAAAGAATGATATCTACAATGCTCATTATCTCGTCAATTATTTGTATATTTGCCGATTAAATTTTGAAACCGTAAAAGTTTCTACAAAAATAGATAAAATAATTATCATACATACTATGAAGTTTAACGAATATAAGGGTCTTGACCTCGTTTCTACAGGTAATGAGGTACTGGAAAGATGGAAGAAGAACCATGCGTTCGAGAAGTCGCTTGAATTGAGAGAAGGTGCTCCGGAGTTCATTTTCTTCGAGGGTCCGCCTTCAGCTAACGGTATGCCGGGCATCCACCATGTCATGGCAAGATCTATCAAGGACGCTATCTGCCGTTTCAAGACTCAGAGCGGTTATAAGGTCAACCGTCGTGCAGGATGGGACACTCACGGACTCCCTGTGGAGCTCGGTGTCGAGAAGATGCTCGGCATCACAAAGGAGGATATCGGAACTAAGATCACTGTAGAGGAGTATAACGACGCCTGCCGCAAGGAGGTTATGAAGTATACTGCAGAGTGGGTGAACATGACCGAGCGTGTAGGTTACTGGGTGGACATGGATGATCCATACATCACTTACGATAACCGCTACATCGAGACTCTCTGGTATCTCCTCAAGAAGATCTACAACAAGGGCCTGCTCTATAAGGGCAAGTCTATCCAGCCATACTCTCCGGCTGCCGGTACAGGTCTGAGTACACACGAGCTCAACCAGCCTGGCTGCTACCGTGACGTGAAGGATACAACATGTGTAGCGCAGTTCAAGGTTGTGCGCGACGAGAAGTCTGAGTTCCTGTTTAGCGAGGGCGTACCTGCATACTTCCTCGCCTGGACAACAACTCCATGGACTCTCCCTTCAAATACAGCTCTCTGCGTGGGTCCGAACATCGACTACGTAAGAGTTCTCGGCTCTAACCCATACACAGGAGAGGCTGCCCTCTACGTTGTCGCTCAGGCACTCGTAGGAGCGCACTTCAACGAGAAGAAGATGGAGTTCAAGGTTCTTGAGGGTACACTCAAGGGCAGCGAGCTCACAGGCATCAGCTATGAGCAGCTCATCCCTTGGTTCAACCCGGGCGAGGGTGCATTCAGGGTAATTCCTGGTGACTATGTCACTACCGAGGACGGTACTGGTATCGTACACATCGCCCCAACATTCGGTGCTGATGACGCTAAGGTAGCACGTGCTGCCGGCGTTCCAGGCCTTCAGGTTGTTGATAAGAACGGCGATCTCCAGGCACAGGTGGACCTCCGCGGACGTTTCTTCTGCGTCGAGGATCTTGACCCTGAGTACGCTGCTGCCAACATGGCTCCGGAATATGCCGAGTGGGCTGGACGTTTTGTAAAGAACGCATACGATCCAACCCTTGATGCTGATGCTCCGACTCTTGACGTGGACATCTGCGTGATGCTCAAGCAGGAGAACAAGGCGTTCCGCATCGAGAAGCATACACATAACTATCCACACTGCTGGCGTACAGATAAGCCGGTGCTCTACTATCCTCTCAACTCATGGTTCATCAAGACCACTGCAGTACGCGAGAGAATGATGGAGCTCAACGAGCAGATCATGTGGAAGCCAGAGTCTACAGGTACAGGACGTTTCGGAAAGTGGCTTGAGAACATCCAGGACTGGAACCTCTCACGTAGCCGCTACTGGGGAACTCCACTCCCTATCTGGCAGACTGAGGACGGCAAGGAGGCTAAGTGCATCGGCTCTATCGCTGAGCTTTACGCTGAGATCGACAAGGCTGTTGCTGCCGGCTTCATGACAGAGAACCCGTTCGCAGCTAAAGGCTTCGATCCTAAGGACATGTCGAAGGAGAACTACGACAAGATCGACATCCACCGTCCATATGTGGACAACATCTTCCTCGTTTCCGACAGCGGCAAGAAGATGGTGCGCGAACTTGACCTCATCGACGTATGGTTCGACTCAGGTGCGATGCCATATGCTCAGGAAGGTCTCCGCAACATTGACTCTGACAGATTCGGAATCACTTCAGACTTCATCGCAGAGGGAGTTGACCAGACACGCGGATGGTTCTACACTCTCCATGCAATCAATACAATGGTAAGCGACAAGTGCGCATTCAAGAGAGTTATCTCAAACGGTCTCGTTCTCGACAAGGACGGAAACAAGATGAGTAAGCGTCTCGGAAATGCGATCGACCCATTCTGGGCTCTCGATACATACGGAGCAGACGCCCTCAGATGGTACATGCTTACAAACGCGCAGCCTTGGGACAACCTCCGCTTCGACGTGAACGGTGTCGACGAGGTTCGCCGCAAGTTCTTCGGAACACTTTACAATACATATTCGTTCTTCGCGCTTTACGCGAACATCGACGGATTCGACCCTAAGGCAGAGGCCGTGCCTATGTCAGAGCGTCCAGAGATCGACCGCTGGGTGATCTCGCTCCTCAATACTCTTGTGAAGGATGTAGTTGCAGCATATGAGGACTACGATATCACAACTGCAGGCCGTCTCATCCAGGACTTCGTATGTGACCATGTAAGTAACTGGTACGTACGTCTTGGCAGAAAGAGATTCTGGGGCGGTACAATGGATACAGACAAGCTCTCAGCTTACCAGACACTCTACCAGGTGCTCGTAGCTGTATCTAAGCTTGCTGCGCCTATCGCACCGTTCTTCATGGACCGTCTCTATCTTGACCTCGTGGAGGGCGAGTCTGAGTCAGTACACTATGTTGCAATGCCAGCATGTGACGAGTCTGTGATCGACAAGGATCTCGAGGAGCGTATGGCGCTTGCACAGAGAGCTACTTCAATGGTACTCGCACTCCGTCGCAAGGCTGAGATCAACGTCCGCAAGCCTCTCTCGAAGCTCATCATCCCTGTCCTTGACCCTCGCGTAAAGGATCAGCTTGAGCTCGTGAAGGATCTTATCCTCAATGAGGTCAACGTGAAGGAGGCTGAGTTCATCTCAGACACAACAGGTCTGATCACAAAGAAGATCAAGCCTAACTTCAAGACTCTCGGTAAGATCTACGGAAAGCAGATGAAGGAGATCGCCGCGGCATTCGGAACCCTATCGCAGGAGGTTATTTCGGAAATCCAGGCTGCAGAGCTCTCTGGCACAGGATATGTCTTGAACCTCCCTTCAGGCGACGTGACCCTCAACAAGGGTGACTATGAGATCTCGTCAGAGGACATGCCAGGTTGGCTCGTGGCTACAGAGGGAGCGATGACAATCGCCCTCGATGTGACTATTACAGAGGAACTTAAGCAGGAGGGTGTGGCTCGTGAGCTCATCAACCGTATCCAGAACCTCCGTAAGTCAAGCGGCTTCGATGTGACTGACAAGGTTTCTGTCCGCATCTTCGCTGACGGTGAGGATCTCGCTGAGATCGAGGCTTCGCTTGCACGCTTCGCTGACTATGTGGGTGCGCAGACTCTTGCCGTTGCGGTAGAGAGCGCGCCTATGGCTGAGGCTGGTGATGCTCCTGAGGTAGAGTGGAACGAAGGAACTATTAGAATCGCTGTTAAGAAAAATTAATAACAATAAACTATAAAACTATGGCAGAAGAAATGAAGAACGCACCTGAATTCAAGGTCCGTTACAGTGACGAGGAACTCCAGGAGTTCAAGGCTATCATCCTTGAGATGCTGGAGAAGGCTAAGAGTGAATACAAGCAGCTCCGCGATATCATCACACATGACTCAAGCAACGATATCGAGGACACTTCACCTACATTCAAGATCATGGAGGAGGGAGCTACAGCCCTTTCAAAGGAGGAGGCAGGTGCTCTCGCGCAGCGTCAGTACAAGTTCATCCAGAACCTTGAGGCAGCTCTCATCAGAATCGAGAACAAGACTTACGGCGTATGCCGTATGACCGGAAAGCTCATCCCTAAGGAGCGCCTCCGTCTTGTACCTCATGCAACCCTTACCGTTGAGGCTAAGGAGATGATGGCAAAGAAGTAGTCAATATGCAGCTTTCAAAAGGTAAAAAACTTATCATATTGGGAATTGTCCTAGTCGTACTTGACCAGATCATCAAGGTTCTGGTCAAGACGAATATGGACCTGGGAGAGACTATCAA
>JAGBSL010000072.1 GCA_017631875.1 Bacteroidales bacterium
AGTGACACGAGGAACGTGCCGTTGATGTGTTTCCAGAAGTCGCGGATACGACCGCTGAAAAGCATCTTGACTGCCGTCGCGTCGATGCGTGCGATTGATCCGACGAACTCGTCATATATGCCCATGATGAAGGCGATCGTGCCTCCTGAAACGCCTGGAATCACGTCGGCCGCGCCCATACACGCGCCTTTGATGCCGACTGTAAGGTATTTGAGGAAATTCTTCATTATCCGATCTTGTTGAGGTATTCTACGATGCCGTCGAATATGCGGCATGAGTCAGAACGCAGGTCAGCGGTCTGGCTGCCTGAAATGACCATATCGTACACATGGCCGGGAAAGCCGCAGCGTCCGATCTTGAATCGGGCCTTGGCGCATTTGCTGATGAACTCGATAGGGTAGTCTCCGTTTTCGATCATGGAGATGAGCAGGTCGCTCCTTTCACCAAGCAGGCCGATCACCTTGCTCATGTCCGGCGTGCCGATCCAGTCCAGCTCCTTCTTGATGATGGTGGTCTGGATGCTGGTGATCAGCAGTTCGGTCTTGTCGAGCTTTCTGAAGTCGAAGAAGTAGATGTTCAGCTTTACTCCAGCCTTGCGTCCCCAGTCAAGAATCTGCTCTCTGAGCACGTCAAAACCAGGCTCTTCAACGTCTACCACCACGTTCACCGTCTTGATCTCGCTCATAGGCAGCAGACCTGTAGGCACATCGCTGATGAACTTGCCGATCTTCCTTTTGCGGAATATGCTTTTGATCTTGTCGAACATGTGTCTATTCTGTTGGTGTGTTTGCCGCGATGAGCTCGCGGATTTCCTTCTTTGCCGCCTTCCAGCGCGGTATGTCGATCTTTGTGCCTACGACTTCCACTACCTTCGCTGCTATGATCGAGCCGACCTCGCCGCAGACCTTCAGCGGCATGCCGAGCGAATGTGCATAGAGGAAGCCCGCTGCGTATGTGTCGCCGGCGCCTGTCGCATCCACAGGGTTTGCTGGCCATGCCTGGATGAAGTGGTATTCGTCACCGCTCTTGACCATCGAACCGTCCTTTCCGACCTTCACCACTGCGATCTTGCACTGCTGCGCGATGTCGTCGAGGGCTTCACGTGGTTCAAGCTTCGAGTATGCCTTAGCTTCAGTCTCATTGGCGAATACTATGTCCACATAGTTTTCCACGATGTCATGAAGGAACGCGTCGTTTGATTCTACGACGTTATATGATGCCATGTCAAGGGAGATGATACATCCGGCTGCTTTTGCGAGCTCTACTGCTCTGCGGATAGTCGCCTGGTTCTGAACGAGATATCCCTCAATGTGGAAATAGTCATATCCTTCGAAATACTCTGGCTTGAGGTCCTCTGGGACGAGTTCGAGGGCGGCTCCGAGGTACACGGCAAATGTCCTTTCGGCGTTAGGGGCAGTGATGAACACCATCGCTCTTCCTGATGAGTTCACGCCCTTGAGGAGCATTGACTTGATGCCGTACTGCTCCTGGTCGCTCTTGAAGAGGTGGCCGAGATCGTCGTCTCCGACCTTGCCTATGAAGCCTGACTCCATGCCGAAGATCGCTGTGCCTGTGATAGCGTTGGCTGCTGATCCGCCCGCCACCAGCTGCACTCCCATCGGTTTGAGGGTCTTCCATATCTTGTCGCCGGTCTCCATGTCTACGTGCTGCATGCTTCCTTTCGGAAGATGGAACTCCTTGAGGAACTTGTCGTCAGGAAGCACGGCCAGAATGTCTGTCAAAGCATTGCCTATACCTAAAATGGATGCCATAATCGTGATTATTTACTTATGAACCTACAAAGTTAACAAACTTTTGGATAACTTTGCACCCTATGAAAGCCAACATAAAGAAGACAATAAAATACATCCTCTCGGCAGTGCTCGCCGCAGTTCTCCTGTGGTTTTCTTTCAGGGGAGTGCAGTGGGCTGATTTCATTACCGGCCTGAAGGGCTGCAGGTGGGAGTTCGTGCTTCTTTCCATGGCTGCAGGCGCTTTCGCCTTCTGGCTTCGCGCCCTCCGCTGGAGGCAGCTTCTGCTGCCTGTGGATGACAGCATTTCACGCACGACTACATTCAATGGAATCAACATAGGAAACATATCCAACTTCGTGTTCCCGCGCATCGGCGAGTTCGTGCGCTGCGGTGTGATCACCCGTCGTTCGCAGCCGGTCGATCCGGAGCATCCGGAGCACAAGAAGGCGTCATACGACAAGGTGCTCGGAACAGTGGTGCTGGAGCGCGGATGGGAACTTCTGGTGATGCTTCTGCTGCTTGTGTTGGTGCTGGTAGGAGGCGCAGACCGCTTCGGAGCCTTCTTCATGGAGCGTATTTGGGAGCCTATGGTGCAGCGCTTTGACTCTGGCGTGTGGTGGATTCTCGCTGCCGTTGCATTGCTTGGCGGTGCTTGTCTTTATGCACTGTGGCGCTTCAGGAACACCAGCGGTTTCTGCGGCAAGGTCTGGGGAGTCGTGCGTGGCATCGGACAAGGCTTCGCCAGCTGCCTCCATATGAAACGCAAGTGGCTCTTCTTCGCATATACGGCGTTGATCTGGATGACCTACTGGTTCATGGCGGCGTCGACCGTGTGGGCCGCTCCATTC
>JAGBSL010000073.1 GCA_017631875.1 Bacteroidales bacterium
CGTAAGCTACACCTCGGTGGAGGAGAACAGAAGCGTGCGCAATCTTTACATCTGCGATCTTGAAGGATCTGACAACCAGCTTATTACAAAGTCAGGCAAGAGCATCGTGAATGCCAGATGGAGCAGCGACGGAAAGCATATTGCCTACATCAAGGGCGGCCAGATATGGACAGCGAAGGTCAGCCTGAAGAAGGGCAAATGGACACTGAGCGGCGAGCGCCAGGTAAGCAATGTGCCGGCTGGCGTCGGTGAGTTCAAGCTCTCTCCGGACCAGAAGAAGGTGATGTACATCAGCTATGTCAAGAGCCATGTAGACAAGCCGGTCGACAGACATGCAGATCTGGACAAGGCGACCGCTTATGTCAGCGACGACCTGATGTACCGTCATTGGGATCATACGGTTCTTGAGATTCCGCATACATTCATTGCTGATTTCGACTTCAGCGACGGCGAGATCACCCCAGAAGCCTCTACCGACATTCTCGCCGGAGAGGCGGAGCTTTATGAGCTTCCAACCGAGCCGTTCGGCGGCCTGGAGCAGCTCAGCTGGAGCCCTGACGGAAAGTACATCGCATATTCATGCCGCAAGCTCGTGGGCAAGAAATACGCTTTCTCTACCAACACAGAGATTTATATATATAATGTGGAGACAGGCGCGTGCCAGGTCATCGACATGAAGGGCGGATATGATACCGATCCTGTATGGAGCCCTGACGGCAGCAAGATCGCATGGATCAGCATGGAGCGCGACGGCTATGAGGCTGATAAGCAGAGGCTCATGATGGCGTATGTGGACTGGACCAAGGGCGAGCCTATGGTATGGGGCATCACAGACGCAACCGAGGACTTCAAATACAATGCGGCAGGCCCTGTTTGGTCTGCGGACTCGAAGAACATCTATTTCAATTCGCTTGCAGAGGGTGTTCAGGGAATGTTCGTAGCCAAGGGACCGGATTTTGACGCTCCGGCCGGATCCAAGATCAAGCCTGCGCCATGGAAGATAGAGAGGATCACTGATGAGGACTTCTGGTATGACTTCGGTTCGCCTTTCCATGTGGCTGAAAACGAGGACGGTTCGACGACATTATACACGACATGGTGCAGCATGGACTTCCCTACCGAGCTTATGGCTGTGACCACAAGCGATTTCGGCACAAGATACACCTCGATCACACTTGAAAATTCGCACATCCTTTCGCAGCTGGCCGAGCATGAGACTGAGGCGAGATGGCTTGAGACCGTGGATGGAAAGAAGATGCTCACATGGGTGCTCTACCCTCCTCAGTTCGATCCTTCGAAGAAATATCCGGCTATCACGATCTGCCTTGGAGGCCCTCAGGGCACACTCAGCCAGGGATGGTCATACAGGTGGAACTATAGGTTGATGGCGGCTCAGGGCTATGTGGTCGTGCTTCCTAACAGACGCGGAACGACTGCGTTCGGTCAGGAGTGGACTGAACAGATTTCTGGAGATTATCCAGGTCTGAACATGCAGGACTACCTCGTGGCGGCCAAGACGCTCAAGGCAGAACCTTACGTGGACAAGATGGCTGCATGCGGCGCAAGCTACGGCGGATATTCGGTTTACTACCTCTGCGGCACCCATGGAGATGTGTTTGACGCATTCATTGCGCATGCGGGCATCTTCAATGAGGAGCATATGTACATGACCACTGAGGAACTGTGGTTCCCTAACTTTGACAACGGCGGTCTGCATGAGGCTTCATTCGATCAGCGCGTAGGCACAGCGGAATGTCCTATCGGACCTGCAGGCGACGGCCTCACATTCGGCGGCATCAAGCAGGGCGGATCCCCTTGGAGCACAGAGCCTAAGGCAGTGCGTCACTACAAACTTTCACCTCACAATCTTGTATGTAACTGGCATACTCCACTGATGGTGATTCATGGCGGAATGGACTACAGAGTACCTGTGGACCAGGGAATGGCGGCGTACAACTGTGCGCAGATGATGGGAGTTCCGTCTCGCCTTCTGATCTTCCCAGACGAGAACCACTGGATCCTCAAGCCGCAGAACGCCATGATGTGGCACCGCGAATACTTCCGCTGGCTTGATCAGTGGTGTAAGTAAATCTGCAACAAATACAAAGTCAGGGCTCTATAGCTGGGCGGCATTGGCTCCCGAAAAGGGAGGTCGTGAACGATATAGAAAACCTCCGGCCGGAGGTTTTCAGTGAACAGCACGAAGTGGGGAGGACCGCCAGGCTATAGAGCCCTGACTTTGTAGCCCCACCTAATGTCGTCAAAGAAAAAGGCATTTCGTTGACGACAGGGGTTAACGATAATGGTTGAGACTAAAAATGACTCGTGGTTTGCCACGAGTCATTTTTGTACCCCCATGCGGAATCGAACCGCAACCGTCAGAACCGGAATCTGAAATTCTATCCATTAAACTATAGGGGCAAAACGGAACGCAAATATAGACAATTTTCTTTAACTTTGCGGGAGGACTATACCAAAACCGATATGAAGAAAGCATACATTTTCCCAGGACAGGGGTCGCAGTTCCCCGGAATGGCGAAGGATCTATATGAAGGTAACGAGAAGGCGCGTCAGATGCTGGAAAGAGCCAATGAAGTTCTCGGATTCCGTATCACCGACATCATGTTTAACGGTACTGCAGACGACCTTAAGCAGACCGATGTGACCCAGCCGGCAATCTTCCTGCATTCGGTTGTGCTGGCAGAATGTCTTCCTGATTTCCAGCCGGATATGGTTGCCGGACACTCGCTCGGAGAGTTCTCTGCACTTGTTGCGGCAGGGGCCATGGACTTTGAAGAAGGTCTGAAGCTGGTTGCAATCCGCGCCAGAGCCATGCAGAAGGCATGTGAGATGAACCCGGGTTCAATGGCGGCTGTGCTTGCGCTTCCGACTGAAACCATCGAGAGAATTTGCGATGAGACCGAAGGTGTGGTCGTTGCAGCAAATTATAACTGCGAGGGTCAGGTCGTAATTTCCGGTGAGAAGAGTGCTGTCGCTGCTGCATGCGCCAAGATGAAGGAAGCGGGAGCCAGACGCGCGCTCGAGCTTCCGGTCGGCGGTGCCTTCCACTCCCCTCTCATGGAACCGGCCCGGGCAGAACTGGCCGAAGGTATAGCCAAAGCCCAGATCCACACACCAATCTGCCCTGTATATCAAAACGTTACAGCCCAGGCTACAACTGACCCTGAAACCATCAAGGCAAACCTTCTGACCCAGCTGACATCTCCAGTCCGCTGGACGCAGAGCGTCGTCACCATGCTCGCCGACGGTGCCGACCACTTCATCGAGCTCGGCCCCGGCAAAGTCCTCCAGGGCCTCGTCTCCAAAACCGCCTCAACTCCAGTCACCATCGAAGGCATATCAATGCTCACGCAATAAGGGTTTTAAGGACCGGTTAACGACAGGCTCTTTTATACCACACTGAGAATCAACGAATTACAAACCACCGTGCCGTTAATTAGGTGTTTAAAAGACCAGTTAACGGCAGGCTCTTTTATATCACATTGAGATTCAACGAATTACAAATAACAGTGCAGTTAATCCCAATAGGAGAAGATCACAGAGCTTCCTCACCAGAGAACAATGGTTTGACGGACATGCATTTCTATTTCCGACACAAAGAAACAGGGAGAGATCGGTTATATTTTTTGAATATTTTAGTACAATTTTGAGGATAATTCATTAAATTTGTATGTTTGGCCTTTTACGGTCAAATAAAGAATTGAATTAACAACACAAAACATAACGAATTATGGCAAACGAGAAAAAATTCGTCACTTGTGACGGTAACTGGGCAGCTGCGCATATCGCATACCTGTTCAGCGAGCATGCCGCAATCTATCCTATCACTCCGTCATCGACTATGGCAGAGTATGTGGACGAGTGGGCTGCTCAGGGTAAGAAGAACCTCTTCGGAGAGACTGTTAAGGTAACTGAGATGCAGAGCGAGGGTGGTGCTGCCGGTGCAGTTCACGGTTCACTCCAGGCAGGTGCCCTCACAACAACATTCACAGCATCACAGGGTCTGCTCCTGATGATCCCTAACATGTACAAGATCGCAGGTGAGCTCCTCCCTACTGTATTCCATGTATCAGCACGTGCGCTCGCTTCGCACGCACTCTCTATCTTCGGTGACCACCAGGACGTGATGGCATGCCGCCAGACAGGTTTCGCAATGCTTGCTTCAGCTTCTGTACAGGAGGCTCTCGACATGGCAGCGGTAGCGCACCTCTCAGCAATCAAGGCAAGCGTTCCGTTCCTGCACTTCTTCGACGGATTCCGTACTTCGCATGAGATCCAGAAGATCGAGCTCATCGACGAGGCAGCCCTCAAGGGAATGGTCAGCACAAAGTCTCTTGCTAAGTTCCGTGCAAAGGCTCTCTCACCAGACGCTCCTGTAACACGCGGTACAGCGCAGAACGCTGACGTATACTTCCAGGCACGAGAGGCTTGCAACCAGTACTATGACGCAGTTCCGGATGTAGTGGCACGCTACATGGGCGAGATCAGCGAGCTCACAGGCCGTGAGTACCGCCCGTTCGACTACTACGGTGACCCTGAGGCAGAGAACATCATCATCGCGATGGGTTCTGTGACAGAGACAATCAAGGAGACAATCGACTACCTCGCAGCACAGGGCAAGAAGGTCGGAGTCCTCATCGTACGTCTCTACAGACCGTTCTCGGCTAAATATTTCATGAAGGCGCTTCCTAAGAGCGTGAAGAGAATCGCTGTTCTCGACAGGACAAAGGAGCCAGGTTCACTCGGCGAGCCATTGTTCCTCGACATCAAGGCCCTCTTCCAGGGCGTGGAGGACGCACCGCTCGTAGTTGGCGGCCGCTATGGTCTCTCTTCAAAGGACACAACTCCTGCACAGATCGTTTCAGTATACGAGAACCTCGAGCTTGCAGAGCCTAAGGACGGCTTCACAATCGGCATCGTGGACGACGTGACATTCAAGTCACTCCCACAGAAGGAGGAGTTCTCTATCGTGAAGCCAGGTACAACTGAGTGCAAGTTCTTCGGACTCGGCTCAGACGGTACTGTCGGTGCTAACAAGAACACTATCAAGATCATCGGTGACAACACACCTAAATACTGCCAGGCATACTTCGACTATGACTCTAAGAAGTCAGGCGGATACACATGTTCACACCTCCGCTTCGGTGACCTCCCTATCAAGGCTCCTTACCTCGTAGGTACTCCGGACTTCGTAGCATGCCACGTGCCTTCATACCTTACTAAGTATGACGTGCTCAAGGGCATCAAGCAGAACGGTACACTCCTGCTCAACAGTCTCTGGGACGTTGAGGAGACCCTCAAGAGGATCCCTGACCACGTAAAGGCTGTAATCGGCAAGAAGAACATCACCCTCTACATCATCAACGCAACAAAGATCGCAGCTGAGATCGGACTCGGCGGACGTACAAACACAATCCTCCAGTCTGCATTCTTCAAGATCACAGGCATCATCCCTTACGAGGAGGCTGTGGGCTACATGAAGAAGGCTATCGTGAAGAGCTACGGCAAGAAGGGTGAGCACATCGTGAACATGAACTACGCTGCTGTCGACAGAGGCGGTGAGTATGTAAAGGTAGAGATCCCAGCTGACTGGAAGGAGATCACAGCGAAGTTCGAGAATCCTAACAAGGACCGTCTCGCTCCTGAGTTCGTGAAGAACATCGCCGACATCGTGAACGCACAGGCTGGCGACACTCTCCCTGTAAGCGTATTCGCTGACAAGGCAGACGGCACTATCCCTGCAGGTACAACAGCATACGAGAAGCGTGGCGTTGCAGTGAACGTTCCTGAGTGGCAGGCTGACAAGTGTATCCAGTGCAACACTTGTGCATTCGTATGTCCTCACGCTGCAATCCGTCCGTTCCTCCTCACAGAGGAAGAGGCCGCAAACGCACCTGAGGGCGTTAAGCTCACACAGGGCAAGGCAGTGTTCAAGGACTACAAGTACGGTCTCAGCGTATCAGTTCTCGACTGTACAGGTTGCGGCAACTGTGCTGACGTATGTCCTGCAAAGGAGAAGGCTCTCGCGATGAAGCCTCTCGGAACACAGGAAGCAGAGCAGGCAAACTTCGACTACCTCCACGCACATGTAGGCTACAAGGATAACGTACAGAACAAGGCAGGCAACATCAAGAACGCTCAGTTCGCACAGCCTCTCTTCGAGTTCTCTGGCGCTTGCGCAGGTTGCGGTGAGACTCCATACATCAAGACAATCACACAGCTCTTCGGTGACCACATGATGGTTGCAAACGCTACAGGATGTTCATCAATCTACGGTGCATCATTCCCTGCAGCTCCATACTGCAAGAACGCTGACGGCCACGGCCCGGCATGGGCAAACTCACTCTTCGAGGACTTCTGCGAGTTCGGTCTCGGTATGAAGCTCGGTTCTGACAGAGCACGCATGACAGTTGCCAAGCTCATGGAGCAGGGTCTCTCATGCACATGCTGCACAGATGAGATGAAAGCTCTCTTCACTCAGTGGCTCGAGAACAAGAACGACGCTAAGGTTACACGCGAGGTTGCAGACAAGCTCATTCCTCTTTGCGAGGGTTGCGGATGTGACGTATGCAAGGGTCTCGTAGAGTACAAGACATTCATCCCTGCACGCAGCCAGTGGATCATCGGCGGTGACGGTGCATCATACGACATCGGATACGGCGGACTCGACCATGTGCTCGCTTCAGGTGAGAATGTGAACATCCTCGTTCTCGATACAGAGGTTTACTCTAACACAGGTGGACAGTCATCTAAGGCAACTCCTGCAGGTGCTATCGCGAAGTTCGCCGCTTCAGGTAAGCGCGTACGCAAGAAGGACCTCGGTATGATGGCGATGAGCTACGGTTATGTATACGTTGCACAGGTTGCAATGGGCGCATCTCCAGTTCAGTTCTTCAACGCTATCAAGGAGGCTGAGGCTTACGACGGACCATCACTCATCATCGCTTACGCTCCATGTATCAACCATGGTCTCAAGGCCGGTATGGGTCTGAGCCAGAAGGAGGAGAAGCTCGCGGTTGAGTGCGGTTACTGGCACCTCTACAGATTCAACCCTATGCTCGAGGGCACAGAGAAGAATCCGTTCTCTCTCGACAGCAAGGAGCCGGACTGGAGCAAGTTCCAGGACTTCCTGAAGGGTGAGGTGCGTTTCGCATCACTCTACAAGATGTATCCTGACTGCGCTGAGGAGCTCCTCCAGAAGACAGAGGAATTCGCTAAGCTCCGTCTCGAGACTTACAAGAGACTCGCTAAGTAATTTTACGATTTGCAACACCTTGGACGTTTTATCAAAACTTTACGTCCAAGGTAAAGCTAAAAAAGTAAGATTTACATAATACCTATAACACCTTGGACATTTTTAACCATAAAATCGTCCAAGGTGTTATTTTATATATTGTCTTTGATGAATCTGGCGATCAGACGACATAGCCTGGTGCATGCGAATTTCTGTGAAGGCTGGTAAAGGACATCGAAATCCGTCGGCTTGGAAGTTGACATCCGTATCGTCGCGATAGCATCTTCCGGATGCATGCCCGAAGGAGCCAGAGCAATGACGAGATCGGCATCATCAAACAAACATCGTTCGATCACGATGTCCGGATGTACGCGTACAAAGGCTTCAAGGGCAGGACCTATGAGGTATGTATACAATTCTTCTGAGGCAGAAAGTCTTACGGTTGCAGGAGGAAGTTTGGCAAACATGTCGTCTATCTGTGAATATATCTCCTGAAGTTTATCTACATAAACCTTGAAGACTTCGCCTTCAGCAGTCAGTTCCACAGAACCCCTGAGACGGTCGAAAAGCTTCCTTCCGGTCATCTTCTCCAGATCAGCTACATTCTGGCTGACGGCCGGCTGGGTAATGCCAAGAACGGACGCAGCCTTCGTGAAGCTGCGCTCGGCTACTACCGCCATGAAAACCTTTAGTCTGAAATCCTCTAGCATGGCTACAAAGATATAAAAAGTTTGTTATATTTGTAGTTTATTAGGATTCATGGCGTCTAACAGCATAGATGCAAATGATAAAACGCCATAAACCGGAAACAACAAAACCAATTTATACACTATGAAACGTTTGTTTATCTTTATCGCAGCTATCTTCGCTGCTGCGGTTGCCTTCGGTCAGACACCGCTTCCAAACGACCCTGAGGTAAGGGTTGGAAAGCTGGAGAACGGCATGACCTACTACATCCGCCACAATGACCAGCCGGCTCAGAGGGCTGAGTTCTACCTGGCTACTGACGTTGGAGCATATCAGGAGGCTGATGACCAGGACGGTCTCGCACACTTCCTCGAGCACATGTGCTTCAACGGTACGAAAAACTTCCCTGGAAAGACACTCCTTGAGTGGCTCCAGAGCATCGGTGCAGAGTTCGGAAGAAACATCAACGCATCGACAGGTTTCGAGCAGACCCAGTACATGCTCAACAACATTCCTATCGTACGCGAGACAATCATCGACTCGTGTCTTCTCGTGCTTCACGACTACTCACACTTCGTGACATGCGATCCTGAGGAGATCGACGCTGAAAGAGCTGTCATCCTCGAGGAGAAGAGAACAAGAAACAATGCAAGCTGGAGAATGTTCGAGAAGTCTCTCCCTTACTATTTCGGTGACACTCCTTATTCAAGAAGAACCCTCATCGGTGGCGAGGAGCAGCTCAAGACATTCGCATACGAAAGCCTCACAAACTTCTACAGAGACTGGTGTCGTCCTGACCTCCAGGCAGTTATCGTTATCGGTGACGTAAACGTAGACGAGATCGAGGCTAAGATCAAGACTATCTTCGCAGACATCCCTGCAGCAGAGAACCCAAGACAGAAGGAGTACTATCAGCTTCCTCAGAACGAGGAGCCTATCATCGGTATCATCACTGACGCCGAGGCTACAAGCTCAAGCATCGAGGTTCTTTGGAAGAGCGAGCCTCTCCCTAAGGAGTTCGGAAACACAGTAGAGGGCTACATGATCGACCTCGTGAAGTCATATATCTACTACATCATGCAGGAGAGATTCAGCGACATCACATCTAAGCCAGGCGCTCCATTCCTTGGTGCAAGCCTCAGCGTAGGCCGCCTCTGCACTACATGCGAGGGCGTTTTCGCAAACGTATCATTCAAGGATGGCGACGCTGTAAACGCATTCGCAGCTATGATGCTCGAGGTCGAGAAGATGAAGAGATTCGGCTTCACTGACGGTGAGGTAGAGCGTGCTAAGGCTAAGATCATGAGCCACTATGAGAGAGCTGTCGAGGCTGCTCCTACACGCAAGAACGCTGACTTCGTACGTCCACTCCTCAATGCATTCTACCACAATGAGTCATACATGGATCCTGCGACAGAGCTCCAGGTTGCACAGATGATCTGCTCACAGCTCAACGCAGCAGTCCTCAGCCAGATCGCAGCTTCAATGATCACTGACGAGAACATGGTTGTTCTCTACAATGGTCCGGAGAAGGAAGGTCTTGTCAACCCTACCCAGGAGCAGCTCGCAGCTGTAATCGCAGCTGTCAAGACTGCAGAGATCGAGGCTAACGTAGAGGAGGCTGTCAACGAGCCTCTCATCAGCAAGAACCTCAAGGGCAGCAAGGTAAAGAAGGCCGCAGAAGGCATCTACGGTTCTACAGAATGGACTCTCAAGAACGGCCTTAAGGTTGTAGTTCTCCCTACAGAGTACAAGAAGGATCAGGTTATCATGAACCTCAAGTTCGACGGTGGTAAGACTCTCGTTTCTGACGAGGAGATCGTTTCACTCGAGGACAACATCTGGTCTGTATACCTCAACAACACAGGTATCTCGAAGTTCCCTTCAACAGTCCTCTCGAAGATGCTTGCAGGTAAGAACGTAAGCATGAACCCTTATATCGGCGGAACACAGCACGGTATCAGCGGCCAGAGCACACCTAAGGACCTTGAGACTGCATTCCAGCTCATGTATCTCCTCTTCGCTGAGCCACGTTTCGATGCTGAGGAGTACGCTACAGGTATCCAGCAGATCGAGGCTATCCTGCCTAACATCGAGAACAATCCTGACTTCCTCTTCCAGAACTACGTAAGCAAGACACTTTACGGTGGAAACAAGAGAGTGGTAGAGCTCAACGACGAGACTCTTGCAGCTGCTAGCCTTGAGACTATCGAGACTGTATACCGCAGACTCTTCAACAACGTAGGTGGTGCTACCCTTTATATTATAGGTAACGTAGACCTCGAGACTCTCAAGCCAATGGTTGAGAAGTATGCAGGTTCACTCCCTAAGGGCAAGAAGGGAACAAATGTAGATGAAGCTAAGATGATCCAGATGGTGAAGGGCGTAACAGACGACAACACTCTCCGCGTTCAGCTCCAGACTCCTAAGCAGACTGTATTCCAGGTGTTCAGCGCTTACATGCCTGTAACCACTAAGGATATGGTAACTCTCAAGGTTGCTAACTACGTTCTCGACATGATCTACACCAAGACCATCCGCGAGAAGGAAGGCGGCACATACGGTGTAGGTTCAAGCCTCAGCGCATCAAGAGCACCTTATAACAGAGTGACATTCATGGTTCAGTTCGACACTAACCCAGAGCAGGCACCTAAGCTCAGCGGCCTTACTGTGAAGTACCTCAACGAGCTCGCACAGAACGGTCCTACAGCAGAGGAGTTCGCAATGGCTATGGAGAACATCCAGAAGAACCTCCCAGAGTCAAGGATCACAAACTCTTACTGGCAGAGCGCACTCTCACTCAATCATGAGTACGGCATCGACTATGATGCAGAGTACGAGGCAGCTCTCAAGAGCGTGACTCCAGAGGATGTGAAGACCCTCATGCAGGCAGTCCTTGCACAGGGCAACTTCATCCAGATCATGCTTGCTCCAGCAGAGTAAACATTCTGCAAATATAAAAAAGATGTCGAGGCATTTACCTCGACATCTTTTTTAATATATAAACTTGATTAGTTATATCTCTCTACCGCACCGAATATACAAACATTTGAGCAAATACCACAAGAAATACAACGTTTAGAATCTATCATATAAATACGTCCTTCCGAAATGGCTTGAACGGGACACTCTGGCAAGCAGTTTCCACATGCGACACAACCATCTGATATTCGATAGGAAACCACTCCCTTAACTAAGGAGGCCTTAGGATCCATAAGATAAATAAAATAGAACCCATTCAGGGTTCTATAAATGAAATCGTCGAGATATTTTACTCACCCTCAACTATTGCACCCATTGGACATTCACCTGCACACTTGCCGCATCCGATACATAATGTAGGATCAATCTCATAATGTGCTTCACCTGCGGATATTGCATTCTGCTCGCAATAATCTACACAAGATCCGCATGATACACAATCATCTGTAATTTTGTAATACATACTTTAAGATTTAAATTGTTATTAGTTAAATTCTTTATGAATTCACATGGCAAATTTAGTCATTAATTTTGATATTCAAACAGAAAGACAAGACAATAATTGTCTATCTTTGTAACAGATTGCCACGTCGGGGCATGCCCCTCCTCGCAATGACGTGGAATGAAACAACTTGCCCCTTCTGGCAATGACGTGGAATGGAACAACTTGCTCCTCCTCGCAATGACGTCGAAGGCAAACAATTGGACTCGTCATTGCGAGGAACGAAGTGACGTGGCAATCTGCCAAATAAAACTTAGTATGAAGAGAAAAATTACCATTATAGCGACAATGCTTCTGTCGATGCTCACCGGATGGGCCCAGGAGAAGATCGGAAACGTGCTGGAGATCGACAAGACGATCCATAATTTCGGAGACATCATGCTGGACAGCGGTCCGGTGTCATGTACATTCACATTCAAGAACATATCGGAGAAGCCGGTTGTAGTTTACAACGTGGTTTCAAGCTGCGGCTGCACCGACGTGAACTGGACCAAGGAGCCACTTCGTCCGGGCGAGAGCGGCAACGTGTCGGTTACATATTCCAATGATGAGGGTCCATATCCGTTCGACAAGACCATCACGATGTATGTTTCTGACATAAAGAAACCGGTGCTGCTGAAGGTGCGCGGCGTGAGCCTTGCAAAGGCGCAGCCGCTGGAGGAGCTGTACACTGTCGCTTATGGTCCTTTGGCAATGAAGAGTGCATCACTCAAGTGCGGCAACCTTGATCAGGGAGAGCAGAGGAGCGATGCGGTCATGGTAGCGAACCTTTCGGAGAAGCCTATCTATGTGACATTCGGAGACGTTTCCGAATGGCTTGATGTGAAGGTCTCCCCTAACCCGATTCCGGCTCGCGGCACGGCGGAGATGAGCTATACCGTTACAGCTTCAAGGGACTTGTGGGGCAAGAACAGGTATTGGGCGACTCCACAGGTGGACGGAAAGGCATACAGGAACGGTAATAATGACAGCAGGATATGCGTGACTGCGTTCACAAGGGAGAATTTCAGCAACATGAGTGAGGAGGAGAGGGACAAGGGTCCGATGCCGAAGTTCACTACAAGTACTTTCCAAGCGGGAAAGATAAAGAAGGGTGAGACTGTCCATGCAGAGTTTGTAATGACCAATGACGGCAAGTCGCCGTTCTCCGTATATAAGGTGGATGCTGATGCGAAATGTTGGTCACACAGTGACATCCCGTCATGCGATCCTGGTCAGAAGATCAAGTTCAGGGTGCATATCGACACATCGAATATGCCGGAGGGCGAAATGCTGACAATAGTAACCCTGACGACCAATTGTCCTCTCCGCCCTATCATCAACCTTTTTGTTGCTGGATGGATAGAATAGTATGATTGAGATTATAAGAAATTCGATACTGATTACGGGACTGGTGGTTATCATGATGATGATGATCGAGTCTCTTAATATAGAGTCAAAGGGATTGTTCTTCAAGGGGCTGCGCAAGACCAAGGTCGGCCAGGTAGTGATAGCGTCGCTGCTGGGGTCAATCCCGGGATGCATGGGAGGCTTTGCGACCGTTTCCCTCTACACACACAGGATGTTCAGCTTCGGCGCCCTTGTAGCCATGATGATAGCGTCATCCGGCGACGAGGCTTTCGTGATGCTGGCGATGATTCCGGAGCAGGCTCTGATCATCTTTGCAGTGCTGTTTGTGCTTGCTATTGCTGTCGGAATCATCACCGACAAGATATACGACAGGGTTCATGCGAAGAAGTGCGGACTTCATGACCACGAGGAGTGCGGAGTGCATACTGACTGCGACGGATTCGAGATCCATGAGCATGAGATTGCCACGTCGGACTATTGTCCTCCTCGCAATGACGTATCGACATCGTCTGAAGATGACCGTTACACGTCATTGCGAGCGAAGCGTGGCAATCTGCGGCATTTCGGATGGAAGAGAATAAGCATGCTGGTGGGACTGGCGCTGTTCATTGCTGCGCTTGGAACAGGCATGCTGGGACATGACCATTCGGCTCATGAGGGTCATGACCATAGCGGCCACGTACATACTGAAGCGTGCGAGCATCATGCTCATGCAGACCATGAGCATGGTCATACTATCGATCTTCTGAGCGAGGACTGGATGAACGTACTATTCGCTGGTCTGAGCGTCATCATGCTGGTTGTACTCATATTCGCCAAGGACCATTTCGTGGAGGAGCATCTGTGGAACCATATCATCAAGAAACACCTCCCTACCATATTCGCATGGACATTCGGTGTTCTGTTGGTGCTTGGCGTAATCATGCATTACGTCAACATTGACAACTGGATAAGCGACAACACCGCCCTGATGATCCTTCTTGCCACCCTTATCGGCATCATCCCTGAATCAGGCCCGCACATGATCTTCGTTACACTTTTCGCTGCGGGAGTCATTCCTTTCCCTGTACTTCTTGCCAGCAGCATCTCCCAGGACGGCCACGCGGGCATTCCTCTGCTTGCAGAAAGCAAGAAGAGCTTCGCACAGGCGAAGCTCATCAATTGCTTTGTCGCATTGGCTGCAGGTTATGCCGCCATGCTCTTTATGTAACAGGTCTTACCTGTATGTGAACTTGAAGTCGTCGACATACATTGTCGATCCGACAGCTCCTGTAAAGAAGTCGCCTCGGTAGCTTGGGCTGGCTACAATGATCGCGTAGATCGGCGCACGGTCATCACCCTCACGATAGTCGAGCACAATCTCGAATTCCTGGTATTCTCCTGCTGTATCCTGATCGCTTACGATCTGGCCGAAGGCGATCACGCGAGGATCGGTCTTGAGGTCCGGCTTGCCAGGGAAGTTACTGTTCACGATCAGTGGAGACGTATCTCCATCCTCTCCGGCAGCAACAAGGGCAACGGAAATCTGCATTATGTCAGACTTGCCTATCATGTCCGGGAACTGTCCCATCTCGTCCCTGTTGATGATTGCTGGACGGTAGTCGTACCAACCCTTGAGAGAATAAGGACGCGAAGTGAACGGGGCTCCCCACTCGAGGATTGCGGTCCAGTCCTTGAACTCTGCGAAACGGCCGGTAAAGATGTTTCCTGCGGCAAACTTGATCAAGGCCATAGAGCTGACCATCTTGGCAGCGGCCTCACCCTCAACCTTGTGCTCATACTCAGGCACGGTGGTGTTATCGATAAGGCTGGAGATACCCGGATTTGCAGTATCCCAGCATGGAGAAGCATCGCCTTCAGCGTAAGGATACCATGTCTTTCCGTTCTTGCCGCCATAGAACCATGAATCGAAGTTCATTCCTGAGAGCTGGGCCGGAGTATCTGTCACAAAGATCTGCTCAGCACCTACAACATCGTCTGTTACAAGGCGTACGGCGTATTCAGTAGCTTCCTCCAGGCCTGTTATGTCGCCATATACGCTGACGCCGTCTACTACAACGTCGTCGAAGCGGTTCCATTCCTGTTCAGAAGCCTTCCTATATTCATAATAAGGTGTACCCTCACCGTTGAACTCGCCCTTGACCTCCGCATGGTATGTCCATGCATTGACCGAGCGTATCTCATTCTGGATGGCCTTCTGGACAAAGGTCACGGTCCAGTCCGACTCAACACCCTTATACAGCACTGTAAACGTGCGTGACAATGTGCAGTCAAGGACCATAGGGAAAGCCACTTCCTGAGTCACACTTCCCGAGTCTGCATTGTCGTTACCGGTGGTCGAAACAATGACTGAAGTCTCAGGACCGAGCTTCATATCCGAGATCTGAATCTCGTCAAGAGGCTGCTTCTCCACAACGTAGACCAATGCAGTTTGATTTTCAGCATTGAAGACAGCATCTATCAGGCCGCTGCAACGGACATATCTTACGATAGGCTGGGAAGCCGAGATGGTCCACTGGAACTCCTGTCCGGGATATGTCTTCAACACGAGACGATATGGATCTGACAGGTCTATAGTCTGACCAGGAGCGTCCTCGGTTGTAGCGATCTCCGAGAGCGCGAACTCAAGGACCCTCAGATTGTCAATGTCGGCAGTTTCCTCCAGCAGGACATCGACCCTCTGGGTCTCGTCATTTATGGTTACACTCTTCTGTCCCTCGACGGCAAAGGCAGTGATCCTGCCCTGTAGCCTAGGGTATGACATGTCGTTACGGAACACGCATGAAGAGCATATCAGCAACGGCATCAGAAGAGTCACTATATGTAAGAATCTTTTCATGAATCTATCTACTTTTTATTCCTGTGGACTCCTGTCGGGATATAGAACGACATTCCCAAACCTACTGAAAGCGGATTGATCTTGCAGTTAGCACCGCTGCTCTCCATCACGCTCTTATCCACCTGGTTGGTCGTCTGGACAGTCTTGTTGTAGTTGAATCCCATGATTCCGACTGAAACCTCGACAGCGACTTCATTGGTTACGAAGACAGACAGACCAGGCACGAGTCCAAGCTCGAACTTGTAGATGTCCTGGTAAGTTCCATACTTCTCCCCTTCCTCGTTCTTATAGGTCTCAGACTGTCCGTATCCTCCAAGAGCCCTCACCTCGGTGAACATTGCAAAACGCTTGCTGTTTCCGAACGGGATGTAATATCTTCCAGTAATGGCACCGGTATATCCCTGCTTGAGGTAATGGAAATCGCTGATGGAGAAGTTGGCAAGGTCGCCAAGCGAGATGGCGGCATTGCCAAGGCCGAATGATGACCTGGTGTAATCGAAGCGCACTCCTACCGAAAGGTTATCCGCAACGAAATAAGACACCCACGGAGCCACTCCCCATGTCTGCAGGTTGCCATGGACGTCACCGATCAGAGAAAGCAGTGCAGTGTAACCTGCGTCTCCTGCTCCCTGGCCGAGATTATAATCATTGTATGAGAACGTGATACCTGCTCCTACGGTACCCTTCGGTATGAAGGTGCTTGTCGAAAGGGTGATTCCTCTGTCGAACGGTTCAACTGTCTCAGTCTTGTCACCTTTTGCTGTTGCTGCAGCACCTGTCATGAGGATCGCTGCAAGGAATATGATTGTCTTTTTCATTTTACTTATACTTTACCTTTGCTAATTGTTCTTCTGTGAGCTTGGATGGGTCATATACGAGCGAGAATTCATCCACATACATCACGCTCGATGTCGAGCCGGTGAAATAGTCACCGTATTTACTTGCAGCGGCCGCGATAACGATATATCTCGGCTGACGTGTCGTGCTGCGGTACGTCAACGGTACGGTGAACTCGATATACCCGCCGGTATTGTTGAAGTCCATTGTTCCGTAAGCGATGATTCCAGGATCATTTGCCGTGTCTACGAACTTACCGCTCGATGTACTGATACGGAACGGTGCGCTCCAATCCGTGATGAATACCTGCACGATTCCGATATCCTGCTTGCCGGACATGCCGTTGTACGGAGCCTTTGTCTTGTTGATGTTTCCAGGTCGGTAATCGAGATATCCCTTGAGGGCGAGAGGACGGGAGCCGAAGCTTACTCCCCAGTCAAGCTCGGCACCAGGGTTGGAAAGGCTGACATTGGCCTTGACGAACTTTCCTGTATAGATGTTTCCGGCAGCGAGTCCCACCATAGCCACCTCCTTGCTTTCAAGCTTGGCAGCC
Source organism: Bacteroidales bacterium (assembly GCA_017631875.1). Next base: position 17,006 of record JAGBSL010000073.1, read on the forward strand.
TTTCCTGACTTGACATGAGATTCTTCCGGACTGGTAGGATATACGCTTACGGCATCCGAACCTCCGTTGGCGGTATCCCACCAGAAGTTTCCTGAATCCGAGTTCGGATACCAGATGCTTCCGCTCTTGTACCATGAATCGAATCCCATGTTCGGGATCACGCCGGCGCTTTCTGTCATGAATGACTTCTCCTTTGTCTCGGTATCCTTGGCTGAAACCGCACGGAACACGTATGCGGTAGAAGGATCAAGTCCCCAGATTTCTGCAGTATATGTCTTGTCTGAAGCATTCGCCACAACTACAGACGGATCTACGTCGTTCCAGTCGGATGCAGCCTGCTTGCGGTACTGGAAGCTGATGCCCTCCGGCTGCTCCTCAGGATACCACTTGGCCGAAAGGAATGCGAAGCATGCCCATGATGTCGCAGACACAGCCTCGATCTCGGCTGCGGACTCGACATCGAATTTGCAGTACTGGGTCCTGTTCTTTCCATTCTCCGACTCGATGTAGAACTCGATCTGATATGATCCGATAGGAAGTTTAGCGAACAGGCCGCTGAAATCAAGGTCGGCAGACTTGTCACCCGCAGTGATGCTCGGCACGAGAATGCCTCTGTTGGCATACCATGTCCTGTCCGAAGCGGACATATCCATCAGCTTGAAGTTGTATGGAAGCGAATTGTTGCTGAGAGCCGAATTCGAGTGACTTATCTGAATATATTTCGCTCCACCCGGAATATTAAGATGGAACACCGCATCGACCGGACCACCTTCGACAAACTTCACCTGACGGTTCATGTCGAACGACGCTGTGACAGTCGGTCTGACATTTGCCTCGAAATCAAGGAGAAGATCGTAGATCTTATCCTGGGTCTCACCATTGATCGCTACAGCCACATCAGTACCTCCGAACTCCTCCTGCTCGCCAAGCGAGAACTGGAGATTATAGTGCTGGCGAGGCTTGATGTCCGTATATGTCTCGGTAAGATCCTGATATGTGCCTCCATCGACATTCTTAAGGCTCAATGTCCATGTAAGGTGGTCAGTGACAGTAAAATATCCCTCATTAGAGAAGGTTCCGTCAATGCTGCTGTACACCAGAGTACCATCACCGTTGGAAACGGTCAGGACATATTCCGAAAACAGTTCCTGCATCTGCTCCGAGAGTGCTGCAGTAACCTTCACATTGGCAAGTGTACATGTTATGGAAGCGGTATTGACCTGCTTTCCGCGAAGCAGGATAGATGTCTCGCCGGCATAGAACGGCGCGTCGAATGCCGCCGCTCCCGCTGGCGCGGACGATGCGCACACGCGGTACGTGCCTGTGGACAGCTCCAGCGGAGAAGCCGCAAGCTCGCGGTGGTCATCGTAGGTTGCTACGACATTGTCGTTCCAGTCATATATGACCAGAGCGAATGTCATATCCTCCGAAGCAGTGCTCTTGAAGACCGGGTCTACGGTCACGTCCTGCTTCAGGCTGACATACAGGTAGCCGGTCTCCACTTCTCCCGACTGCGGCTCATCCTTGAGACAGGAAGCGCAGCAGAGAACAAGAAGCACGGCCACCGATATTCTATATATGGATTTCAGCATGATTATTCGACTACTGGGTTGTAGAACAGAACATCCTGCACGAGCTTCTGACCCTTCTGGTCGACTACCTCGAGGGTGAACACATACTCTTCACCCTGGTTACCTACCGCAGCAATCATTGGAACGAGCTTCGACAGGGAGAACATCACCTCGGTCTGGTTCAGAAGCTGATCTCCTACAGGGAGCATGGTTCCGAGGGCATTCTTAGCCACCTCGTCATTGATGAGATCCAACTGCTGTGCTCCTGGAACGAGCATCTGGATAGCCGGAAGGAAGTTGTCACTCACCTTTACGACAAACTCCTTGATCTTTGCAGGAGCATATACCATGAGCTCCACGCTCATTCCCTGCTCGATGTTCATGATCTCGAAGTCAGGATTTGCCTCCCATACGAGGTACGGAGCGTCAGACGGAGTGTCAGGGATAACCGGCTCGTCTTCACCATCCGACTCTTCCCAACCAGCCTCGATGTCGTCGTCGATGAAGGTATCGTCAGGGTCGATTCCCGGAACGATCATGTCCACGTTCTTGTCGTTGACGGAAGCGTCGATGCTGAGGGTAACAGCCGACTGGCCTGTCACATAGGCATCAAGGTAGATGATATGGTGGTCGCGGGCCGCAACATCCTTGATCTCATACATGAGGTTTGCAGTCGTATTGTCAAGCTCACGATAGCCGTCCACATTGACAGTCAATGCATTGACTGTGAAGTATGCATGCTTTGAAGGCTGTCTTACGATAGTCTTGACGCCGTTCTCTTCTGTATAGATTCCGACCTCATCGGCACCCCATACGAGGTGGCCGTCAGCATTGGAGATCTTCACCTCGAACGTGCTGAGCTGGTCCATGAAGTGCTGCGAGCAGTATACCGAGTTCTTCATGTTCTGAAGAGTGCAGACAAGCTCAACCGGAGTGATTACACCGCCGACGATAGCGAAATCCTTTGTTCCTCCATAAACAGGAGTATCCCATGCTACCAGAGCTGCCTCTGGCGAGGTCACTGTAACGGTGTACTCACCTGTGGAAAGCTCCACGAGCGACGGAAGTTCGCCGTAATTCCATGTATTTGAGAACTTTCCGTCCTTCTTTACGATTGTTACGACGAAAGAGTTGATGTCAATCTCTGTGCTTGACTTTACAATTTTATCGAAATAATCGCCCTGCTCGGTCGTGATCTTGAGCTGAAGGCCTGAGAGCTGAGCCTCAGGAGTCTGTTTGCGGCAGCCCGAAAGCACTACCGCTGCAATTGCTAATGCTATAAATAATATCTTTTTCATAATCATCATATTCTCTAGTAGTTCAACTTGACCTCATCGAGCCACAGCACGTTACCGGCATGGATCGTAACATTGCCCTCGCCGTAGTCATAGCGCGAAAGCGAGTACTTGCGCGAGCTCTTCTTTCCGCTCGCCGAAGACTTGAAGACCACATAGATCTTCGCTGCCTTTTTGTCCGTAACCGTATAATTGATAGGAAGGGTTACCTGTGTCCATGAACTTACGCTTGACGCACCGTCCTTCTTCACTGCGGAACCGATGACTTCTCCGTCCTTGTCAAGGATCTTGATTTCGACATAATAAGGATCAGACTCGAAGCAGTCCAGCTTATACCAGTAGGACATGCTTGAAGGGCGGCTTGCGAAGGCATGGCCGTCTTCGATATGGGAGCCGTTGTGCTCAGTCGAGTTGTCAGCTTTTCCGACGAACACCTCGCCTACCTGAGCATCTCCCCATGAATTCATCAGATTCCATTCAGACGACACATCACCTACTGCAACCGACGAAACGGTAATGGCATAATATCCCGAATAAGGGGATTTAGAGGTCATGTTCACTGTAGGGAACGACTTATATGTTGCGTATGCAGCTGAATTGGACTTATCCAGAGTGATAGAGCTGTTGGTCGCCCACCATGGATCACTGTAAGCGTCCCAAAGGTCAAACCAGTTGATGGTATGGGTACCTTTGAAGGTGTTTACAGTAAATGTCTCGAAGCTGTTGTTGCCGATCTGCTGGGCATTCTCGGTCGTGATCGTATGATCCGAAGTCCTGTTGTTCTGATTCTCATTATAGACTGTCCACAGTCTGTAAGATGTACCTGGATTCAGTCCTCCGATGGTTTCGAAAACCACGGTCTTGCCGTTTATGGAAGCCGGCTTGAAGGTCATGACATTAGAGTACATGATGTCGCTTGCCGCAACGCACTTGAGGACGAACCTTGAAGGATCTCCAGACTCCACCTTAATCGAAGGATTCAGCACCCTGCGGGCATAGATATCATAATCATTGACGATCACCGAGGCTTTCGCCTTCTCCAGTGCCAAGGTATAGGTCTCGGACTCACTGGTCTTGCCGACCATATCCGTCACATGGAGCTTGAAATCCACGGCAGAGGCTTCGCTCTGCGAATCATAAGGAACATTTGCGGCAATGTGGCTGAACAGACCTGAGAAATCCACATAAGAGAGTCTGCTTCCGGCCATGTTCCTGAGGAACTTCAGTCCAAGGGAATTCAGCAGGGCCTGTGTCTGTGCATCTGCCGCCGCAAGGTCGACCGATGACGGAATGCCTTTTGAAGCCAGATAAAGCGAATTAATCTCAAGAACACAGCTGCGTAATCCTCCCATAGCAACAATGTCGGCCTTATACCCCTCATATTTCTTCACATCAGCCTCGCAGATCCTGAAGACATTACCGTCGAATCCTGACACTGCTATCGACGGGCCGTCCTGCGGAGCAGCTTGAGCCGGCACTTCGATTTCCTTGACAACAGTATCGACACCGTTGTCGATGACGATCTCTACCGAAAGGTCGCCAAGTCGCTGGGTATCTACGTTGAATGTAATGAAGTCTCTGGCCTCGCATGTTACCGGAGCGGTCTTGTAGACCATCCATCTGTCCTGAGTGAAGACATAGAGATTAAGTGCGACGTCGCCTACCGGAACATATCCGTTCCTCTTCTCGTTCATGACAAACCTGAGCTTCGCACCGTTTGCGGCGACTACCTCAGCATAGAACTGGTCATAGTCGACGGAAAGGGTCGGGCCGAACTTGACCGCAACCTTGACATTTTCAAGACGCGCTACTGCCTCGATCTGAGAAAGTTGCTGAGGCTGTACATTGAAAAGAGTGTCCGCGACGTAGTAGGAGGCCTTGAATCCGGCCTTCTGCGGATCGCCATAATAAGCGAAGAGTCTGTGCTCGCCCGCATTGAGCGGTATCTTGACTCCCTGAGCGTCCGCATAGGTCTTTCTGAAGAAGAGACGGGACGTCGCCGTCTCGTGAACCTCCACTATGAAGTCATCGACTTCCGGAAGCCCTTCGTCAGCTTTAGTCGCCGTCATATCATGCTCCTGCCGGAGGCTGATGGAAACTTCACCCCGGGCCTCGGGAGAGTCATCCAGGAGCGGTCCGCTCAAGCAAGACGTAAGCCCTAATGCTGCGATTAGAATGAATCCTAAACGTCTCATAAACTGGTTAAGAATTTATTAATACAATTTACAAAATTACGCATAAGGGAGGAATTTTCAAAATTCAGAAAGCAAGGGCTATTAAATGATGGAATTAGACTAAAAATTTGTACCTTTGCATGATTATGCGAAAATGAGCCGCATGTAAAGAAGAGTTAAAAAAACTATAGAAAGATATGGCTGAAGTCATTAATTACACAGACGACAACATCAGGACCATGGAGGGCGTGGAGCACATCCGCAAGCGCCCCGGAATGTACATCGGAAGACTCGGTAACGGAGACGATCAGGGAGATGGTATCTACGTGCTCCTCAAGGAGGTAGTGGACAACTCGATCGACGAGTTCTCGATGGGATTCGGAAAGCAGATCCAGATTACAGTGACAGAGAAGGAGGCGACGGTAAGGGACTTCGGTCGAGGCATTCCCCTCGGATCGGTAGTAAGGGCTGTAAGTGTCCTGAATACCGGAGGTAAATATGACACAAAGGGATACAAGAAGTCAGTGGGTCTGAATGGAGTGGGTCTGAAGGCGGTAAATGCGCTTTCGGCACATTTCTATGTGGAGGCATACCGCGACGGCATGTGCGCATTTGCTGAATTCACAGAAGGAAAGCTCATTAACGAAGGACAGAAGGAGACCAAGGAGAAGAACGGAACCATGGTGAAGTTCATCCCTGACGAGCACCTCTTCGTGGACTACACCTTCCACATGGACATCATCGAGACGATGATGAAGAACTACTCTTACCTGAAGAAGGGACTTACGCTGAATTTCAACGGCACTCCATACAAGTCGGAGCACGGTCTTCTCGACCTGATCAAGGACAACATGTCGGAGACTCCTCTCTACGAGCCTATCCACCTTATCGGCGAGGATATCGAGATCGTGATGACCCACGGAAGCAGCTACGGTGAGAATATCGCATCATTCGTCAACGGACAGAACACCCGCGACGGAGGTACCCACCTCGCAGCCATGAGGGAAGGTATAGCAAAGACACTCAAGGAGTTCTACAAGACATTTGCAAAGAAGGACTTCGACCCGCAGGACATCCGCCAGGGTATCATCGGAGCCATCAGCATCCAGATCCAAGAGCCTAACTTCGAGGGTCAGACAAAGACGAAGCTCGGTTCGACATACATGTGGGAGACTGACGTCCAGAACGAGGACGGCACCCACACTTACGAGCAGGGTCCTACAATCCGAAGCGCGGTAAACGAGTTCCTCAAGACAAACCTTGACAACTACCTGCACATGCACAAGGAAATCATCCCTGTGCTGCAGCAGAAGATCACCGAGTCAGAGCAGGAGCGCAAGGAGATCTCTACAATCCAGAAGAAGACAAAGGAGAGAAACAAGAGGACAAACATCTACAACCGCAAGCTGCGCGACTGCGAGATCCATTATAATGACAAGCTCCCGGCAGCTAAGAAGGAGCTTGCCGAGTTCACCAGCATATTCATCACCGAGGGAGACTCTGCGAGCGGAACCATCACAAAGGCCCGCAACGCAAAGACCCAGGCGGTGTTCAGCTTGAGAGGTAAGCCTATCAACTGCTACAAGGAAAGCCGCAAGAAGGTTGCAGAAAACGAGGAGCTCGCACTCCTGATCAACGCTCTTGGCGTGGAAGATGATATGGAGAACCTCAGATACAACAAGATCATCATCGCGACCGATGCCGATGACGACGGTATGCACATCCGCATGCTCGTGCTGACATTCTTCATGAAGTACTACCCTGACCTGGTGCGTCGCGGACACGTCCACATCCTCGAGACCCCCCTCTTCAGGATCAAGGACAAGAAGGAGGTACGCTACTGCTACACCAGAGAGGAGAAGGAGGCTACACTCAAGAAGATGAAGGGCGGAGTCGAGATCACACGATTCAAAGGTCTCGGAGAGATCTCGGCAAACGAGTTCGTGGAGTTCATCGGAGAGAACATGAGACTTAACAGAGTGAAGCTCAGCGACGAGGAGTCGATCGCGGAGATCATGGAGTTCTACATGGGTGACAACACCATCGAGAGACAGAACTTCATCCGCACCAACCTCCGAAGCGAGGCTGAACTTGAAGATGTAAACATTTAATATTATGTGGAAACGTTTCTGCGGATGGCTACTCCGCACACTCGGCTGGACGGCAGTCGACCCTGTAGCCCCTGAAGACAAATGCATCATCCTCGGTGTGCCTCACACATCGATCTGGGACTTCGTCATCTCATACCTATATTATACATCAGTAGGCGGCAAGCCATACTGCATGGTAAAGGGAGAACTTTTCTGGGGACCTCTGGGATGGCTTCTACGTAAGCTCGGAGGCATCCCTGTAGACAGGAAGAGAGGCAGCAACGTAGTTCTCAGCGTGATCAAGGAGATGAAGGCACGCAAGGTTGTCCACCTTGCACTCGCACCGGAAGGAACACGCAAGCCGGTCAAGAGGTGGAAGACAGGTTTCCATACAATCGCCCGCGAAGTCGGCTGTCCTGTGTATATGGGATACTTCGACTGGGGCACAAAGCGCATCAGCCGTGGCCAGAAGGTAGAGCTGACCGACGATGCAAGAGCCGACATGGAGCGCATACAGGCCCTCTACGAGGAAATGCATCTCGTCGGAAAGCATCCTGACATGTACATTACTCACTAAAACCTAAATATATATGTTACAACTTTACAAACGTATGCAGAGAATGAGGGAGAAATATGTGGATACCCTCGCAAAACTCTTCGAATACGGAACAACCGTCTATGCAAAGAAGCAGTACACACAGTGGTATGACACAAAGAAAGGCGGTTTCACTTACGGTGAATTCAAGAACAAGGTCGATAGCATCTCAAAGAAGCTGACCCAGTACGGCATCGGTGCCGGCGACAAGGTTGCAATCCTCGCGCAGAGCATGCCTAACTGGTCTGTAGCTTTCTTTAGCACCGTGACTTTTGGAAGAATCTCTATTCCTATTCTTCCGGACAGTTCAGAGAATGAGGTAACAAACATCCTGGAGCACTCCGAGAGCAAGGTGATCTTCGTATCACAGAAGCTCGCGTCAAAGGTAAGCCAGGAATGCAGGGACAAGATGGCACTCGTGATCGACCTTGACACCTTTGAGGTAATACAGTCAGACGAGGACAAGTTCACATGCGATGGCAGGGCAAGCGTTCCGACACCGGAAGACATTGCAACGATCATCTACACTTCCGGCACAACCGGAAGCGCAAAGGGAGTCGTCCTCAGCCACAGAAACCTTGCTTCGAACGTGATCACATGCTACCATTCATGCAAGAGGACAAAGAAAGACAGATGGCTCTCGATCCTTCCGATGGCTCATACGCTCGAGATGACTCTTGGAATGCTCTACCCTATGTATTGCGGAGCAACCGTCTACTACCTTCCTAAGCCGCCTGTAGCATCGCTGCTCATGAAGGCGATGAAGGTCGTAAAGCCGACCACTATGCTCACAGTGCCTCTCATCATCGAGAAGGTCTACAAGGGCAGCGTACTCCCTACAATCCAGAAGAGCCGCACCCTCACATGGATGAACGAGCATATGAACGGACTGATGTGCAAGATCATCGGAATGAAGCTCAAGGCCACATTCGGAGGCCACATCACATTCTACGGCATCGGAGGTGCGAAACTCGACCCGGAGGTGGAGAAATTCCTTCTCAAGGCCGGATTCCCTTATGCGATCGGATACGGACTTACCGAAACTTCGCCTCTGCTCGGATATTCAATGAACGGATGGAGAACTGTAGGTTCTTTCGGATATCCTGTATACAACGTACAGCTTAAGCTGCACAACGTAAACCCAGAGACCGGAGAAGGCGAAATCGTGGCAAAGGGCCCGAATGTGATGCTCGGATACTACAAGGATCCTAAGCGCACAAAGAGCGTGTTCACCGAGGACGGCTGGTTCCGCACAAG
>JAGBSL010000074.1 GCA_017631875.1 Bacteroidales bacterium
AGATATGTCTCATTGAGGTCTCTCCATGAAAGGTCCTCCACGTTGAAGATGTGTCTTTCGTACTCCGGACCGCTATGGATCGCAAAGTGCTTCAGACATGCGTGGAGCTTGTCATATTTCTCGTCTGTATCGCCCTGGAGGCCGTTTACCACCGAGCGTCCCATCACTGTCATCAGGTATGGATCCTCTCCGTAGGTCTCCTGGCCGCGTCCCCACCTCGGGTCACGGAAGATGTTGATGTTCGGAGTCCATACGGTAAGGCCGTTGTACTGAGTGGCGCCTTCGCCTGCACGGGCCGTGTTGAACTTGATGCGCTGCTCTGTCGAAGCCACGTCGAACACGTCCAGAAGGAGTTCGTCATCCCAGCTGGCAGCCATACTTATAGCCTGCGGGAATACGGTAGCGAGGCCGTTGCGGGCTGAGCCGTGAAGAGCCTCGTTCCACCAGTTGTACTGATGGATGCCAAGCTCCGGAATCGCCGGGCTGTCATAGCTCATAAGAGCCACCTTCTGTTCAAGGGTCAGACGACCGAGGAGGTCTTCGGTTCTTTCTTCAGGGCTTAGGGATCTGTCCTGGTAAGGATAGGTTTCAGCGCATGATATCGCCATTAAAGCGACCGCGACCGCTGATAATCGGAGAAGAATTTTCATAAGTTGCCAATTTTGTCAAAGTTAAGATAAAAAAATGTAAATTCGCATGGAAACGGAAAAACATACAGTCATGTTCAGATTGGGAATCATAGGAGCCGGTTGGATTGCGCAGAAAATGGTGAAGGCGCTCGCTCCGCTTGACGAAGTGGAAGTCTATGCTGTCGGATCGCGCTCTTACGAGAAGGCGTCCGCATTTGCGAAGGAACATGCCATCCCTATGGCTTACGGCAGCTATGAGGAGCTGGTCAGCGACCCCCTCGTGGATCTGGTTTATATAGCCACGCCTCACTCGCACCACTATGAACACGCCATGCTGGCATTGAACCATGGCAAGCATGTGCTTGTGGAAAAGGCATTTACAGCGAATGCCGCACAGGCGTCGGACCTTATCGCCACGGCCCGCGCCAAGGGTCTTTTCATCACCGAGGCCATATGGACCCGATACATGCCTCTGTCGCATAAGGTCAGGGAAATCATGGAAAGCGGGGTCATCGGAGAGCCGCGCATCCTTACCGCGACGTTGTGCTACATGATGGAGTTCAAGGAGAGGATCGTCAGGGCGGACCTCTGCGGCGGAGCCCTTCTGGACCTCGGCGTCTATGCGCTCAACTTCGCGCGCATGTACTTCGGAACCGACATAGTCAAGACGGTGACCAACTGTCACCTCGGTCCTACAGGCATGGACATGCACGAGTCCATTTCGCTGAGCTATGCTGACGGAAAGATGGCCAATCTGCAGGCAGGAGCGCTCTGTCTGAACGACCGCCAGGGCATAATCAGCGGCACAGAAGGCTATATCAGGGTGGACAACATCAACTGCCCGGAAGTCATTGAGGTTTATAGGAACTATGAACTGGTAGAGCGTCATGTCAAGCCGGACGAGATGGTGAACGGGTATGAATATCAGGTACTTGAGTGCATGAGATGCATACGTGAAGGCCTTTTGGAGTCGCCTATGATGCCGCACGAGGAAACCATCAGCATAATGAAGCAGATGGACGAACTGAGAAAGGAATGGGGTGTGGAATATCCTTATGACAAGTAATTATGAGATACAAGGAGATTGAAAACATTGAGGCCCTGCGCGTGGTTTTGGAAGCAGGCGGAACACTCAGGCATTATGCCTTCCAGGACATTGATTTCGAGCCGTTTATCGAAAGCGCCCTTCGATGTACTTTCGAAGACTGCCTGTTTCTTGGAGGCGTCGGTGTGGACAAGCTGTGCGAGAGAATCGGATGCTCGTGCAGCGTGTTTCCGTCAATGAACGGCGTGCCGTATGACATGTTCAAGGGAAAGTTGTATTCATATAAGGATCTGTATTTGGGCTACCGTCTTGGTGAGCCTGAGTCATATAAGGACACATATGATTACAAGGTCTATGAACATTATCTGGCAAAGGGCAAGCAGACCGGAGACATCAAGGAATCACTGGCGCGCATTCTCCATGACCATTCTATGAACGACGGCATGGATGATTTCCTCGGGGCATTCGACGAGAAGAGTGTGGTGGGAATCATGGGAGGACACGGCCTGCTGCGCACAGATCCGGAATATATTAAAGTTGCTTTGGTGAGCAAGAAGCTGACCGAGAGCGGATGCGTGATGGTCAGCGGCGGAGGCCCGGGAGCCATGGAGGCGACCCATCTGGGCGCCTGGCTGGCGGGACGGGACGACAGCGCCGTGCATGAGGCTGTAGAGATTCTGAGTGCCGCTCCTTCGTTTAGGGATGAACTGTGGCTGGAGACTGCATTCCGCGTCATGCTTGCGTTCCCTCATCCCGAATATGTCAGCCTTGGTGTGCCGACATGGCTTTATGGACATGAGCCTGCAACTCCTTTCGCCACACATATCGCGAAGTACTTCGACAACAGCACCCGTGAGGACCTGATCCTGACCATAGCCAAAGGAGGAGTCATCTACTCCCCAGGCAGCGCAGGAACAATGCAGGAGATCTTCCAGGACGCCGTCCAGAACCATTACCTCAGCTTCGGCTATGCCAGCCCGATGGTCTTCCTCGGCGAGCACTTCTGGATGGACGAGATGCCTGTCTACAGACTGATGCAGCACCTCGTGGAGAAAGGCAAGTACAAGAACCTCCTCCTCTCCATCACAGACGACATCGACCAGATCGTCTCCACCATCACCGCCTTCCGCAACAGTTAACCAAAAGACTAGTTCACTGATCACTAGCACCTTACAAAACAATTCGAGAATTAACGGCACTTAAATATATAATAAATTGAAAACCAAACAGTTACAAAACACATCGCTGTTAACCCCTGCTTTAAACCACCCATTAACGTCACCACTACCAATAACTCACTACCTATCAATAAATTACAACACGCACTGTCGTTAACATACAATGAAACATCTGTTTAGAAAAATCATGATTGCGTTCTGCCTTACAGCAATACTATCATGCGGCCCCACGAGTATTGACGGCTGCTGGCAGCCCGTCGACAAGACCAAGGACTGGACTGAAGTCGTCACCATGACGGTATCTCAGGAGTTGGGCACATTTTATGGCATGGAGGGCATGCCACAACCTTCCATGAAAATCATGGAAGAAACATGGGATGAATGGCAGCCGGAGCCTTTCGGTGGAATCGACGGACTCGAATACATCAAAGGATATGAATATGTCATAAAGGTAGAAAAGACCCATCTGGTAAATCCTCCGATGGACGCCTCAAGCGTAAGATACAAACTGAAGGAGATCGTTTCACAGGAGTTCAGGATCAGCGAAGGTTATACCATGCATGATGATGTTCTGTTTTATTGGGAAACATGGGATGGTGACAAAGGCTCCTATCGAGAACTAGAGTTAAGCATAATAGAAGACGAGCATTTCATCATAATAAAGGAAGCAGAAAAAGGGAATGCTGTGGATTATCTTGCGGAAAAGGGATTCTCCGTAATGGAAAATTCCACTGATGACCCTAGCAAGTTCCTAAGCCACAACGGTGTAAAGGACTGTATTCAGATGACGGTCAAAGGCACAGGAAATCTTGATGAACTCCCCGGTTCGGTATACGTTGCACCACTTTACTACTATGTATTCTCAGAACCTCAATCGATCATAGGCCGAACCAACCTGCTTACAGTATGGTTCGAATGCCAAGGCAACGAAGACTTCTTCAAGAGAAACATCGCATGGATCCAGGCATATGGTGAGATTTTAGGATTGATTACCATATCGACCAAGGAATATTTCGACCATACAGACCAGTCATGTTGGGGCTACGTCTCCTTTGCAGTGACAAATCAGTCTGCAGGAAATGTGGTAGAGATTCACAACTGGTTCCAGGAGGCAGCTAGATATGAAATAACCGATGTCGAGTTTCCTGAACTGGCATCTGAACCGGACAATGACTAAAGAAGACGAGTTATCTCTTCCTGATATTTACGTGAAATAGGGATATTCTCACAGCCTTCCTGCTTGAGCTGGGCCACTATCTGGCCCGATTCGTCCCTACGGACGATCTTAATGAAAGGCGGGTTGATGAAATATGATCTGTGGCATCGCACAAGACCGTGTTTAGATAGATCATCCTCCAGCGCCCTCATCGAAGAGCGGAGGATGAATTTCTTTACCCTTCCGCGATCCAGATAATGGATCTGCACATAGTTATCCTCTGACTTTATATACATGACTGCCTCAGGAGCAATCACCAGACGGAGTTTCTTATACTCGTCATGAAAACGGATCAGCGAATTGTCATCAGCCGGGACTGAATCTTCCTTGTCTCGGGCAAAGATCTCTGCCCCAAGCCAGAGAAATCCGAATGGGTATGCGCATATCGCCAACAGATTTATAAAGGTATAGCCCGCAACTTCAAAATAAGAAACGCCATAATCTTCCATCAAAAAGATGTATAGAGAGCAGAAGAGGGCCGCAATCAGCATTTCTCCAAGACTCCATACCAGATATACCTTACCCGTCACCTCCTTGTATTTACCAAGCAGATACAGCCATCCTCTTGTAATCGAAAAAGAGACAAGAAGAATGCAGAACAGTATTGTTACATTGAATGTAAATGAAGCTATTTGCATGGTCAGATGCTCATATACACCTGAAGGTCTGTAGTATATCGTAAAAATCAACGCAAAGAGAGGCACCACCAGCGAGTGGATGATTGTGCCGGCACCTGAGCGTACCAAGTCAATTGCCTTAGCCATATTCATACCGTTTTAACGAGGGACAAAGGTAATAATTATTTGTCAAACTTCCCTGAATATGGCATTTTATCCCTAAATAGCGTCATTCGCCTCTATCCGCTCGCCCCTACAACTAATTTTGGGGCAAGTCATGCCGTGCCGGTAATTTTGCAGGACTAAACGACAGAAAACATGAAAACGACAAGAATAGCGGCACTTGGAGACTCCATTACAAAAGGAGTCGTCCTCAACGATCAGAACAGGTATTCAGCGGCAGAGCAGAGTTTCCTTGACATCTTAAGCAGTGAGCTGGACCTGAGAGTGGACAACTATGGAAAATTCGGCTGTACCGTGGGTTATGGAAACAGCGTGATTGAAAGACATGCAACTGACATTGCGGAATCCGACTATACCTTTATAGAATATGGAGGTAACGACTGCGACTTTGACTGGATAAAGATCGCTCAGGATCCTCATGGTGAGCATAAGGCAAGAACGCCGCTGGAAGAATTCACCGAAGAATTGTCATCGCTGGTGGCAAAGATCAGGAAACTCGGCTCGATACCGGTCCTGATCACCCTCCCCCCTATCCTCTCGGACACATACTTCTCCTTCTTCAGCAGATCCATGTCCGATGAGCAGAAAAACAATATAAAGGAATGGCTCGGAGGAGACATCGGCATCATAACCAGATGGCACGAGAGCTACAACAGAGCACTGTTCCAGGTAGCTAATCAGACACATACACAGATACTGGATATTACCACTCCGTTCGACACCTTCAGAGGCGATCTGACATCACTCTACTGCGCAGACGGCATACACCCGAACGCTCATGGCCACAAGCTGATTGCTCATACCATAATAAACATGTACTTATGATTCCGGACTCACTGATCATCTTCGTCACAACCATGCTCACGATACTCGCACTTACCATAATCGCCTACTGCATCCGGAAAGTCAGAAAAAATCTGAAATAATGCAGCCCACATGATAGTACTAAATCATCATTGATGCGTCTATGATTGTAGAAACCACAAATTACAATTCACATGAGAAGAGCATTAATGATGATTGCAGCGATTGCCTGCATCTGCGCTTGCGAAAAGACTGAAACGCCTGTTGAGACTTTTGAGACCAACATGCATAAGTTATATGGAGAATACCGGCTGTCAGACATTCACTGGCCGGGATTGCCGGTTAACCTGAATGGTGACGAACATGCATATTGGGACCTGCTTCACGAGTTCAAGAACAAGCCGGGCTACTATGAACCGGACTATGCAGCCACGGTCGGCGATGGCTTCATATACAGCGAGGACCAGTCATGGGCGAAATATACTGCCGGTTTCAACGTGACCCTCCCTTATCCGAAGTATGACATTACCGACAGAAAATGGGCATGCTCGGAAATCAGCACGATGAAGATGACGATCAGGGCCACAGAAGACACCTTCAAACTGTCAGAGAACTGCTGCTGGACATACCCGGGATACACCGGAAGCGACGACCCGTTCCTTTCCAACATCAAGAACCTCAGTCTCTTTGTCAAGACATTTGACGAAAACTCATTCAAGATCGGCGTCCTCTGCACTCTGCCCCACAACGACCCCAATGGCCCCCAGAGTCTCGCAGAAAACTATCTCTACTACACTTTTACCCGAAAGTAGCCCTGGCGCCCATCTGCCTGCAAATCAGACGCTTACCAAAACCGCGTGCTCCCCTTTGGCGGCACGCGGTTTTCACATACCGCTGGCTATCAGCGATTTAAGCGCCAGGACAAATAATCAAAATATTTTAGTACTATGTATTGCATAGTATTTGAAAATTTACATATCTTTGCAAAACAAAAGTAGTTTGATTATGAAAAAGACAGTTAACGTAGCGATCGGAGGATGCAGCTTCATCATCGATGAGGATGCATATAACGTTATGAG
>JAGBSL010000075.1 GCA_017631875.1 Bacteroidales bacterium
CGCATGCCCTGCATCATGCTGCCGGCCATGTCGTTGAATCCGCGGTTATTGGTATTGTTGCCGTTGAGGATAATGCTGATCTGGCTCTTTTCTGTGAATCGGCCCATCATCGCAGCTCCCTGATATCTCCAATCGTTCATATCCGATCCGGCACCAGGGACATCATGACCGCCGCCACCCATGATGTTTCCGAACCATCCCTGCATCATTCCTGGCTTCATCGTCAAGTCAATGACTGTCTCATGCTCACCGTCATCGATACCGGTAAAGATAGCCTGATCTGACTTCTTCTCCACTACCTTCACTCTCTCAATAAGCTTTGCCGGAATATTCTTGGAAGCAAGCTGTGGGTCATCAAGAAAGAAGGTCTTGCCATCGATTGTAATCTTGGTGATGGTTTCACCATTGGCAGTGATAGATCCGTCCGCTTCTACCTCAACTCCCGGAAGCTTCTTGAGGAGCTCTTCGAGCATATCACTGTCAGAAGTCTTGAATGATGATGCTGTATACTCGATCGTATCTTTACGGATGATGATCGGATTTCCGACATCAGTCACTCTTGCCGCATCAAGAACCTCTACATCTTCTTCCATCTTGACCTCGCCCAGGTCGACAGACTTGTCAACCTTCACCTCCTGAGTATGGGTCTTGTATCCCATGAGCTCAGCCTTAAGGATATAAGTATTGTGACGGACCTTTACAAGTTCCGCCTTTCCTTCCGAATCGGAAAGGACATATTTCGCAGGAGTATCCTCACCCTTGACGGTCAGCGAAACTGTTGCGAAAGATACCGGTTCTGAAGTCTTTGAGTCTACAAGCTTCAACTTGACAGAAACCTGGTTCTGAGCTGAAGCCACGATGCCCACCAGAAAGGCAAGCAGAGTCAATGTAAAAGTCCTGATCGAATGTTTCATAGTTTATTGGACAATTATGAGAGCCGAAGGTTTAAGAGATATCTATTTTTTTATCCTGTCCGGATTGTTTTCAAGGAATTTCTTCCAGTCTGTCTTGCCTGTGGTCCCAGCAAGTGGATTGGTCATCTGATAGTGGTGACACAGAGCTATAGCCAGGGCGTCGGTCGCATCCAGATGCTTAGGGTCAAGTTCCACTTTCAAAGTCTTCTGTATCATCATGCTGACCTGCTCCTTCGATGCCGCTCCGTTACCACAGATTGCGATTTTTGCCTTACGGGGAGCATACTCTGCAACCGGAATGCCACGCATGACCGCCGCAGTGAGGGCAGCGCCCTGGGCACGGCCAAGCTTCAGTACGACCTGGGCGTTCTTTCCATAGAAAGGAGACTCGACAGCAACACTGTCAGGACTATGCGTCTCAATCAGTTCCCCTACTCCAGAGAAGATATTGGCAAGCTTCTCAAACGGATCCTTGATCTTCCTCAGGTCGAACACCCCCATATCGACATAGTGTGGACCTTTAGAGTCCACACGAATGATCCCGTAACCAAGAATATTGGTTCCGGGATCGATGCCTAATATGATTTTAGATTTCTCCACTAGTCGAAATGACAGAGGATTAGTCAATGTAATCGAAGCCTGTGTATGGACGGAGAGCCTCAGGAATCTCGATCCTGTCACCCTTCTGGTTGTTCTCGAGAAGGGCTGCGACCACGCGCGGAAGCGCGAGCGAGCTGCCGTTCAGAGTGTGGGCAAGCTGTGTCTTACCGTCAGCATCCTTATATCTGAGTTTGAGACGGTTTGACTGATATGACTCGAAGTTTGATACTGAAGAGATCTCAAGCCATCTCTCCTGTGCTGCTGAGTAAACCTCAAAGTCGTAAGTGATTGCCGAAGTGAAGCTCATGTCGCCACCGCAAAGACGGAGGATTCTATATGGAAGACCGAGAGCCTTCACGATTGACTCTACATGTGCAACCATCTCATCAAGAGCTGCATATGAATCCTCAGGCTTCTCTACTCGCACGATCTCGACCTTATCGAACTGGTGCAGACGGTTAAGGCCGCGGACGTCCTTACCGTATGAACCAGCCTCGCGGCGGAAGCATGGAGTATATGCTGTCATCTTCACCGGGAACTCGTTATTGGCGAGGATCACATCTCTGAAGATGTTGGTAACCGGAACCTCAGCTGTAGGGACGAGGTAGTAGTTATCAGCGGTAGCATGGTACATCTGACCCTCCTTGTCAGGAAGCTGGCCTGTACCGAAACCTGAAGCCTCATTTACCATGATTGGCGGCTCCACCTCCTGGTAACCTGCGCTCGTATTGAAGTCGAGGAAGAAGTTGATGAGGGCTCTCTGGAGTCTTGCACCCTTTCCCTTATAGACAGGGAAACCGGCTCCTGTGAGCTTCACGCCGAGGTCGAAGTCGATGATATCGTACTTCTTGGCAAGCTCCCAGTGCGGCAGTTTGTTCTCTCCCAGCTCAGGAATCTCATTGCCAGTCTTCACTACGACATTATCCTCAGCAGTCTTTCCCTGAGGAACCATGTCACAAGGGATATTCGGAAGAAGAACAACGAGTGAGTCAAGCTCATTATTGTTCTCCTGCGATGTCTTTTCTATTTCTGCGGAACGGGTCTTGAGAGCGGCAACCTCAGCCTTTACAGCCTCAGCCTCTTCCCTCTTGCCTTCCTTCATAAGACCACCGATCTGGGCAGCCTTCTTTTTCTGCTCTGCAAGGCATGAGTCAAGCTCTGCCTGAAGAGCTCTTCTGTTCTGATCGAGAGCTATGATCTTCTCGACGATTTCTCTTGCATCAAAGTTCTTTACTGCAAGCTTCGCTATCACGAATTCAGGATTTTCACGAAGCAATTTAAGAGTAAGCATAGTACGTATATTTTAAATTCTATTATCAATCGAACTAAACATGCAAATTTAGATATTTTCATTAAAAAATAAAAGGCAATAATCCGATTGGATTATTGCCTTTATGTCTTTTTCAGATTCCTTCGGATTAGTTCTCGAATGGGAGTACTGAAACGTAAGACTTGTTGTCTGCCTTCTTGCGGAAGCTTACCTTACCGTCAATAAGAGCGTAAAGAGTGTGATCCTTACCCATACCTACGTTCAGACCTGGGTTGTGAACTGTACCTCTCTGGCGAACGAGGATGTTGCCAGCCTTTACAGCCTGATCACCGAATTTCTTGATACCAAGTCGTTTGCTATGTGACTCACGACCGTTCTTAGAACTACCGACGCCTTTTTTATGTGCCATATTCTGTTCCTCCTCAATTAATTAAGCGATCGAATTGATCTGAAGTTTAGTAAAATACTGACGGTGTCCGTTACACTTCTGGTAACCCTTACGACGCTTCTTCTTGAAAACAAGAACCTTGTCTCCCTTAAGACCGTCTGCAACGCCTCTCTCGGCACGGCCAAGAACTGTTGCTGTAACCTTTACACCCTCAACGTAAGGTGCACCTACCTTAACTGCGCCATCCTCTTCAACAAGGAGAACCTTGGTGAACTCAACTGTAGCGCCCTTCTCATCCGCAAGGCGGTGTACGAAGATCTCCATACCAGCTTCTACCTTAAACTGCTGGCCTGCAATGTCTACGATTGCGTACATAAAAACTTGTAAAATATTAAAAGTTTTAGAAAGCAAGCGGCTGCCTCATGCAGCTCTTTATCAAAGCTTGACAATCTCTAAATAATCTTCTTTATTAATTACTGCTCGTCTCTGAGCTGAAGCTGCTGAACATAGATAGCTTTCTGCATCTGGATTCTCTTCTTCACAGATGGCTTAACGAAGTTCTTTCTAGCGCGGAGCTCACGGATTGCACCTGTCTTCTCGAACTTTCTCTTGAACTTCTTGAGAGCCTTCTCAATGCTGTCGCCTTCCTTTACTGGAACTATAATCATATCTAAATCACCTCCTTTTCATTATAGGGCTGCAAAGATACGCATATTATTTTGATTTCAAAATATTTTTAAAAGTTTCCATTCCGCTGGTAGCCACCTCCTTAATATGCGTCAATCGGCCGTCTTTTACAAGCACTTCAGCAGGGTCTATTATATATATAGGTGTACCCGCCTTTGCATACGCATACAGACCCGCAGCAGGATATACCTGCAGTGACGTACCTACAATAAGAAGGACATCCGCATTCTCCACGTGATCGATAGCAGCATTGATGTACGGCACAGGCTCGCCGAACCACACGATATGAGGGCGAAGCTGCGCTCCGTTCGGAGCAAGATCTCCCAGATTGATGACGTCATATCCTATATCAAAGACGGTAGATTCGTCAAAACCGTCCATTTCATTGCAGCAGTTTTCCGGACGCACCTTGGTCAGCTGTCCATGAAGATGGAAGACCCTTGTGCTGCCTGCACGCTCATGGAGATTATCCACATTCTGAGTGACGACTGTAACATCCCATTCCTTCTCCAGCTCCGCGATGGCATAATGAGCCGCATTAGGCTTTACCGTGCCCAGCTGCTGTCTTCTCTCGTTGTAGAAATCAAGTACAAGCTGAGGATTCCTATACCACCCCTCGATCGACGCAACATCCTCAACCTTATGGTTATCCCACAGGCCGTTATTGGTACGGAATGTAGATATTCCGCTCTCTGCGCTCACTCCAGCGCCTGTCAACACTACAAGTTTCTTCTTCATAAGACATTATTGCTTAGCGAAATAGTAATTCTCAAGCCAGTACTCGAAAAGAGGATCCAGGATCACAGGCTCATCCTTCTCATTGAAGGTCAGGACCTCCTTCTTGCGAAGCGCATCCTTCACTCGCCTTACGTTTGCTGATGAATTGAGACGATACTTCTCAATCACATCTGACGCACTGAACTTCACCACACCGTCAAGGACAGCCTTCAGCAGACTTATCTGATGGTCCGTAAGATCATCGATCATGTTCATGAAACGAGGTTCATGGATGGCTATCATGGACCTTAACGCATCCTTCATGATAGTCTCGTTGATGAATCCCTTGGACATGCGGTCGCAGATGGAAGCAAGATGGTTTATGTACCAGAGGTTACACTTGAAGAGTTCGCATGCACCCATGGCCAGATCCCTGTCGAACGACTTTCCGGAACCGTAGAGGAATCCTCTCACCACGTGCTCGATTATCTCCCTGTTTTCTACCGGAGCAATCGGCAGATGCACCACCTGCCGGTAGAAGAACTTGCGCTCGGCAAAGATCAGCTTCATGGCATTGACGCGCGAGCCCGTCATGATGAAGGAAGCACCCGGACGGTTCGTCTGTTCCTTGAACATGGCCTCCATCACAGAGAACAGGGTTTCGTATTCATCTGAGTTCATGATTGTCTGGAACTCTCTGAATATCAAAAAGAAAGGAGCCCCCTTCTCCTGCGCAAGGAGGCCAGGCAGCCTCATCATCTTCTCCATGTCGTTCCTATCCGGTGACCAGTTGAGAGAAACAATGGACCCGTCCTGATAGAACCTCTCCCTGTCAAAGACGAAATGTGTGCCCTCAAGGTGGCGCTGTATAGCGTCTTTGTACTGGTCAGGTGTTGACAGAGCAGCCTTCATCACGGCCGTTCCGAACCGAAGAAGGAACTCGTCCATTGTCCTGAGGTTGAACATGTCGATGCAGACAGTCATGAACTGCGAACCGGTAGAACGCATGTTTATCAGCGTCTGCTGAATCAGCGACATCTTTCCGGTTTTGGGCGGCTCATAAATGACCACGTGCTCTCCAGCCGTAAGCAGATTTGCCAGAATACTGCATTCCTTCTTGCGGGCTATGAAATATTTGGCTGTGACATACCTGTCATATACAAAAGGTGTCTCCATAATAATTTATAATTATTATTGTTAATCCCCCAGTCACTTCATGACTAGGTTTCAGGGTTACAAAATTAATAATTTGCCGTCTCCTATGCAACAAAAATGTTAGCATCCACTTTGAATTTTTATTCTGCAGTATTATTACTAACTTTGTGAGTTAACTATATTTCATGGATATGAAAAGGACTATATTTAAGATAGCGGCATGGGTGACCGGCATTTTTGTGGTGCTGATCCTGGCAATTCAACTGGTTTTGTCATCTTCCGTACTGACCGGACTTATAAACAAGTATGGCGACCAGTTCATTGACGGAGACATCAGCTTCGGCAAGGCCCAGGTGTCGCTCCTGAAGAGGTTCCCGAAGGTCACAATGACCCTGGAGGACTTCTCGATCACATATCCAGCAGAGAGGTTTGACTCCCTCGAGAAGGCCGGTGCCCAGGGCCACATGCTCTATCACGGATGTTCAGACATCGCTGACACACTAGCCTCCTTCAAGGAATTTTCCGCAAGTATCAGGCTGCTGCCGCTGCTGAAAGGTGACATCCACATCCCGCACATCAGCATGGTGAAGCCAAGGATATTCGCGCATAGCTACGACGAGCATAACGCCAACTGGAACATATTCAAGACTGGTTCCGAGGATGACGAAGAGGCCGAAGACACGACATCTACGGCAATGCCGGGCATAGCCATCGGGCACATATCGTTGTCCGAGCACCCACACATCGTCTACACAGACAGCAAGGACACCGTCTTCGCAATGATTGATCTTGCTAAGCTTACCTTCGACGGCAAGCTGCACACCGAAAGGATGGCCAAGGCCAAGATCGGACTGCACATGGACAGCCTGTTCGTAGCGGGACGACTCGGAAGAGACACCGTAGCCATGGGACTCGACAGGCTCCGCATACATGAGCGCAAGGGCCATATGGACTTCAGCGCAGATGCGAAGGCCTTTCTGGCCACAAGGGCATTCGGCAGGATGAGGGTTCCTATATCTATGGACGGTTCCATATCATTCCCGAAGGATACCGTCACCGCAATATCGCTTCAGAACTTCAACGCCAACATAGCCACAATACCGCTCCATGCCGATGCCGACGTAAGGCTGCACGAGGGCAGGACCGGCATCCAGGCCAAAGTCAAGATCGACGGCTGCAACGTGCAGACCATCCTGACAGAATATCTCGCCGGCTTCATTCCGGAAGCAAAGCATGTAGATACAGACGCAAAGATCAACCTGACGACTGATATCGACGGATATTATGACCATGCAACGGGGGCACTCCCGAACATATCTGCAACACTCACCGTACCGGATGCCAGCGTCAAGTATGAGCCATTCCCTCATGATGTGAGACTGGGACTTCAGGCACTGGCCCAGACTGATGACTTGGGAAAGATAAACGTAGACATTGACAGAGCAATGGTCAGTACAGCAGGCATGAACCTGCTCGCAAGCGCAGGAGCGCAGGACCTGCTCAGCGACGACCCTATGCTGGAAATTGACGCCGAGGCGACCGCTTCGCTCGACTCCCTGCAGACATTCCTTCCCGACACTCTCAACATGAACGCGTCCGGAAAGTTTGCAGCGGAGATAAAGGGCAAGGCCAGACTGTCCCACCTGGACATCTACAACTTCTCAAGGGCTGACCTGGAGGGATACCTCAACCTGAACGATATTTCCATCGAAATACCTTCTGACACCATCAGCGTAGCCATCGACAGCGTAGGCATAACCATCGGTCCGGAGGAACTCACCTCGCGAAGAGACCCTTCGCGCAAATTCAGGCTGCTTGCTCTAAACGGGTACGTCAGTTCGGTCAATGCCGAATACGGTACAATGAACGTTGACGGATCCGACATCAGATTAAGCGCAAAGAACTCCATTCCGGAAGGCGACGATACGACAAAGGTAAGCCGCTTGGGAGGAAGCATCAGTGCCGAAAAGCTGATGCTCAAGGACTCCGAAGGTACCAGCATCAATCTGGACCAGACGACAAACAGCTTCCACATGCTTCCTAAGCGCGGACAGCCGACCGTACCGATGCTGACATTCTCAAGCAACAATAAGAGAATCACACTCATCACATCGGCCAACCGTGCCATCCTGACCGACTCCAAGATCAAGGCAAGCGCCGCAATGAACACCTTGGAGCGCAAGGCCAGAAGAGAGGCATTCATGGACTCTCTCGCAAGAGTCTACCCTACCGTTCCGAAAGATTCGCTTTTCCGACACATGATGAAGGAGAGAGGTACGCGCGAAGTACCTGAGTGGATGCAGGAGGAGGATTTCAGGAAGAGCGACATCGACATCAGGCTTGACGATGCGATGGCCAAGTATTTCAGGGAATGGGACCTCAATGGAAGCATTGATGTACGTACAGGTATCGTCATGACACCGTATTTCCCTCTGAGAAATATCATCAGAGGATTCGAGGTAGGCTTCAACAACAACGAGATCCGCATAGACAGCATGAAGTTCGTTGCAGGAGAGTCAGAGATTGCAGCCAAGGGCAAGCTCAGCGGCCTGCGCAGGGCGCTTCTTGGCCACGGCGTAATGCATCTGGATGTAGACATAACCTCAGGAGGAATGAACGCAAACGAGCTCCTGAGAGCATATAACGCAGGTTCCAGCTTCAACCCTGAGGACATGAAAGACTTGGAAGGCGCAAGCAACTCAGAGTTCTTCAAGATGGTGACGACCGACACTACAGCTGTATCCGAGGAGATTCAGCTGATCGTAGTGCCTGCTAACCTGACAGCAGACATCAGCGTAAATGCATCAGATATAATCTATTCAGACCTCGACATCAGCAGCATGACAGCTGAACTGGTGATGAAGGAACGCTGGGTGCAGATTACCAACACTACAGCCAAGACGAACATGGGAGAGATGTCTTTCGATGCATTCTACTCGACCAGGACCAAGAAAGACCTCAAGGCAGGATTCAGCCTTGGCCTGAAAGATATAACTGCTGAAAAGGTCATCGCCCTCATGCCGTCAGCAGACACACTGATGCCACTGCTGAAATCCTTCAAGGGACTGCTCAACTGCCAGATGGCATGCACCGCACAGATAGACACGAACATGAACATCATCACGCCAACCATCAACGGAGTGATGAGGATCGAAGGCGACGACCTGTCCATCAGCGACAACGAACTCTTCAGAACGCTCGCGCGCAAGCTTCTCTTCAAGAACAAGAAGGAAGGAAAGATCGACCACATGACAGTGGAAGGACTTATCAAGGACAATGTAGTGGAAGTGTTCCCATTTGTGCTTAAGGTTGACAGGTACACCCTTGCAATGAGCGGACTCCAGAACCTTGACATGTCGTTCAAGTATCATGTGTCTGTACTGAAGTCTCCGTTCCTGATCAGATTAGGTATCGACCTATACGGTCCTGACTTCGACAACTTCAAGTTCAAGATAGGAAAGGCAAAGTACAAGACAACAAAGATACCTGTATTTACAGCTGTCATCGACGACACAAGGATCAACCTCCTCAGCTCGATCAAGGGCATCTTCGAGAAGGGTGTCGAGGCAGCGATAAGCGAGAACGAGCAGCAGACTGCCATCAACGAGCACAAGCAGAATATCGGCTATGTCAACGCGGTTGACATGCAGCTTGAGGAACTCTCAGCAAGCGAGCAGGCTCAGGTTGAGAGCGACGAGCAGGCAGAGGAGGCCAAAGCCGCCGAAGCTGCTGACCTCGCAGCAGACATGCAGGCAATTGCCGACAATGTGGTTAACCAGATGAAAGAAAACGGAATATTATAATATGAACAGTCAGGAATATATCGAGGTGGCGATCAAGATTGCGCCATTCAGCGAGGAGAATGCGGAGATTGTAACCGCAGAGATCAGCGAACTCCCTTTCGAGTCATTCAGCAGTGAGGACCCTTATCTCAAGTGCTACATACAGAAGGAGCTTTACGATGCACATGCGCTCAAGGTGGTTCTGGGAGGAGCGGAAGGATATGGATTCGACATCGAGTATTCGGCTAACCTTATCCCGGCCACCAACTGGAATGCAGTATGGGAGAGCCAGTTCAACCCTATCGTCGTAGACGGTAAGTGTACTATCAAGGCATCGTTCCACGAGGGGTTGAAGAAGACACGTTTCAACATCACAATCGACCCGAAGATGGCCTTTGGCACTGGTCACCATCAGACTACATACATGATGTGCCGCGCACTCCTTCAGAATGAGGAAGCAGTACGTGGAAAGGTAGTGATGGATATGGGATGCGGTACTGCGGTGCTGGCTATTCTGGCAGCGAAGATGAAGGCGGCAAAGGTTTACGGCATCGACATAGACGCCATAGCCGCAATATCAGCATACGACAATGCAATCCTTAACCGTGTGGGAACAAGGATAGAGACATACTGCGGAGACGCTTCCCTCCTCCAGAGAAACACTTACGACGTATTCCTTGCCAACATCAACAGAAATATCCTCCTGCAGGACATCCCTACTTATGCCCACTGCATACGCAAGGGAGGTCTGCTGTTTGTCAGCGGATTCTATGTGGAGGACATGCCGATGATCATCGGTATGGCGCAGAGCGTGGGTCTTGAATATGTAAGTCACGACAGCATGGACAACTGGTGCTGCATCAAGTTTGCGAAATGAGAAGATTGACATCCATATGCGCGGCCGTGATTGCCGCGTTGGCTGCCTTCGCAGCCTGCCAGCCGGAGGCCTATACCGGACCGCTGGATTATCCGGAGGGTAATTGGGACGGAATACGCAGCGAGTACTTCTTCAACGGGGAGAAAGTCGCGGACATCGACAGCTGCGAGACTCTCGGAGTATCCTTCTACAAGCAGGGACTCTGCTGCTTTGAAGGGGTAAAGGGAGCTTTCCCATATACATATGACAACGAGACAAAATATCTCCAGATCGACAGCACCTTGTGGGAAGTGTCAGTCCTGACTGGTGCTGAGCTGGTCATGACTTATCTCTACACCCTGTACCCTTCTGAGCCGGAGACACCGGAAGTCGCAGCAGAAGAGGGAGAGGAACCGACAGAGCCAACGGAACCATCAGACCCATCGGAACCATCAGACCCATCGGAACCATCAGATCCATCGGAACCATCAGATCCATCGGAACCGACAGACCCGGAGGGACCGGTAGAGCCCGAAGTCCCAGAGGTAAAGCCTGATGAAAACGGCGTGATACTCCCTGCCGAATACAAAGGTTACGAGATCAACGCCAACAAGCACGGCTATTTCTACATTAACGACGCAGGGGAAACAATCTACTGCAAGTTCAAAGGCTGGACAGACCAGGACCAAGTCCTGAACATCGACTTCTGGTACGACCGCCACACCGACTACTTCATCCCGCTGGTCATCGAAACCAAGAAGTAGAATAAAATTTGCAAATCAGAGAAATTGTAGTACATTTGCAGTCCCAAATAAGCGGGCGTGTTGAAATTGGTAGACAAGCCAGACTTAGGATCTGGTGCCGCAAGGCGTATGGGTTCGATTCCCTTCGCCCGCACTCAAAACTGACTTAGCTTTCAGCTAGGTCAGTTTTGTTTTCAGCTATCGCTGAAACGTGCGGGCGAAGGGAATCGAAGATTCTTCTCAACCCTGTCACTTCGTGACATCCCCTTTCAGGGGAACACCGCCCACTCCCTATGGTCGGGTCAGGCGGCCCCGCTGCTTCAACTTTCTGCGAAAGTCTCGCTGACGCGGATGCCGCGGCGCTGAAGCGCCTTGAGTCCCGTTCCCGTTTATGTGAATCATTGTACCTTGGACGTTTTCTAATAGAAAAATGGCCGAGGAGTTCTGAAAAACCTTGAAATACAGTGTTATAGCATACACCTTGGTCGATTTCCAGGTGTTTTTCGACCAAGGTATGAAATTGATATAACATTATTCAGGGTTACCTGGATTTTGTTTAAAAGCAGATGCCCAGTCTGATGCTGAAGCTAAGGGCTACATTGTCGTGGGAAGTTCCGAAGTAGTCCCAGAGCTGGAAGCCGTGGTGATAGCCTGTGTCGGCGGGATTTCCATAGGCATAACCTGCTCCTACCCAGAAGTCTGCCAGGAATCTTTTATAGAGGTACTGATATCCGAATGTTCCCAGGAGGGCTCCCATAGCCGCCTTCTCACGCGCTCCCGACGCCTTGCAGCTATGCAGACCTGTGTTAGTACATGTGTAGTTGTAATGAGAGTATATGAACTCTGGACGGAGGTAGAACCCTTTCAGCGCGACATCGCCCTGGTTTATGAAGAACTTGTGGCCATACCTCAACGTGAATCCCAACGGATCATTATTGTATTTGTCATAGCCTGCACTGATAAGGCTGGCGCAGAGCTCACTGCTCTGATGGCAATTAGGGAGGGCCCTCTCGTATGATACCTTAGTGCTGCCGCTTGTCCACGACAGAAAGGTGATCTTTATGGAATTCAGATAGTTTTCCTGAACCCTATCCGGGCCGGGAGCTGAAGCCGTCATCATCTGCAAAGACAACAGCATGAAACAGAAAATGACTATAAGTCTCTTCATGGTTAAGCCACAGATTCGTGATCCGTGTCGTAAATTATAGGTTAGTATAAAAAAAGAGCAAAAATCTTTCGACTTTTGCTCTGTTGGTAGCGGGAGTGGGATTCGAACCGCACGACCTTCGGGTTATGAGCCCGACGAGCTACCGACTGCTCTATCCCGCGATATTGGACTGCAAATATACGGACATTTTTTGAAACTGCAAATTTTTATTGCAAAAAGTTTAGATTTCTCGACTCACTTCGTTCGCTCGAAATGACAATTATGAGATAAAGTCCAAAATAGATGCTACATCATCCTTCGCAAAGGACTTCTGCTCGCCTGAAGAGAGGTTCTTGATGTTGATTACTCCCTCTGCCACCTCGTTTCCTCCTACGATAGACAGGAAAGGAATAGCCTTCTTGTCGGCATAGTCGAACTGCTTCTTGAGCTTTGACTGCTCCGGATAAATCTCACATGCAACACCTGCCTCACGGAGTGACTTGACTACAGGAATCAGGTACTTCAGCTCGTCTGTTCCCATGTTTGCGAAGAGGAGCTTTGTTGTAGATGTAACCTCTGACGGGAACTTGTCAAGGCCCTTGAGCACGTCGTAGATACGGTCTGCACCGAATGAGATGCCGACTCCCGACATGTTAGGAAGGCCGAAGATGCCTGTGAGGTTGTCATAACGACCGCCACCGCAGATGCTTCCGATTGCGAAGTCCTTAGCCTTAACCTCGAAGATTGCACCAGTATAATAGTTAAGTCCACGTGCGAGAGAGAGGTCGATCTCCACCTCGTGGCGGATGCCGGCAGCATCGATGAATCCGAAGAGTTCCTCGAGCTCATCAAGACCCTTGAGACCAGTCTCCGAAACAATGCCTGAAGCTGACTTTCCGTTCATAAGGTCACGCATTACCGCAATCTTCTCTGCAGTTGTTCCCGAAAGCGTCAGCACTGGACGGATAACCTCAACGGCTTCAGCTGTAAGTCCCTTCTCAAGCATCTCAGCCTCGACTGCCTCAAGGCCGATCTTGTCTATCTTATCGATTGCAACTGTAATGTCAACCACCTTATCAGGGAAGCCACAGATCTCAGCCATACCTGTGAGCACCTTGCGGTTGTTGATCTTCACGCATACATTCACATCAAAGAGAGTGAAGACGCGGTCAACGATCTGCACAAGCTCAAGCTCGTTGAGCTGTGATGTAGAACCGATCACATCTACATCACACTGATAGAACTCTCTGTAACGTCCCTTCTGCGGACGATCAGCACGCCATACCGGCTGGATCTGGAATCTCTTGAAAGGGAATGTGATCTCGTTCTGGTGCTGAACCACGAAACGGGCGAAAGGTACAGTAAGGTCATAGCGGAGACCTTTCTCGCACACTTTCAAAGAAAGCGCCTTGCTGTTGTAACCATCCTCTGTTCCCTCAACCTTGTAATCATCATAGTTGATCTTAGAGAATGCGTCTCCAGAATTGAGGATTCTGAAAAGGAGCTTGTCGCCCTCCTCACCGTACTTACCGAGAAGAGTGCTGAGATTCTCCATCGAAGGAGTCTCGATCGGAGCGTATCCGTAAGTCTTAAACACCGAGCGGATGGTGTCGAATATATAGTTTCTTCCTGCCATCTCTGCAGGTCCGAAGTCTCTTGTTCCCTTTGGAATGGATGGTTTCTGTGCCATGTTATGATTATTTTGTTATAATCTGCAAATATAATAAAAAAGAGTCATATTGGTTACAATATGACGACCGGTCCGGGTAGGACCGTAAAATATATAGAAGAGTCATATTGGTTACAATATGACGACCGGTCCGGGTAGGACCGTAAAATATATAGAAGAGTCATATTGGTCACAATATGACGACCGGTCCGGGCAGGACCGTAATAAATTAAAAGGCTGGTCCATCAAGACCAGCCCATCACACACAATTCAAACAAGCGACATTAGTCATCCAACTCTATTACATGGAAACTGCTACTGAACTTCAGTTCCATACGGTTGGTTAGCTTGACCTCGTATGTATGCCTTCCTATTTCAAATTCAAGATATCCGGCATCAGGATAATGAGTCTTCACATAATCCCTGATCGGCTCAGGAATAAGCTCTGCAGGAACTCCATTTACGGACGATATATGCGTAACCACACCGGAGTGCTCAAACTCAAGCTTGATACCATTAGTCAGAACGACAGTATAGTCAGGGAAAATCAGATCATCATCTTTGAGAACTACAGAAGCACTCTCCCCTGGAAAGTTTGTCTGGATATACTCCTTCGCCGAAGAAGGAAGCTTATTATAAGATACCGGTCTATCGTCAGCAGAAAGAACAAGTGCAAATGCAGCAAATGCTACTAATGTTAAAACAATCTTTTTCATATCTAATTGATTTTTAAGTTTAGCTCATTGCAAATATGATACTTATTTTTCAAAAATCCAAGACAGTTTGGAATTTTTCTAATTATAAATTATAAATTGACAAATATTCTTAAATTTGCGGCATGATTAAGCGCCGACATATCCTCTTCCTGACTATCAGCACAGCACTGCTGATTCTTGCCTGCCTCGCGGACCTAGCATGGGGCGGCATTGCTGATGCGGAGGTAATGAGGCACCTGCGTCTGCCGCGCATGGCCACGGCCCTGCTTGCCGGCGCCGCCATGGCACTTTCCGGCTCACAGATGCAAAGCATATTCCGAAACCCTCTCGCTGACCCGCATATCATGGGCATCAGCAGCGGTGCGTCATTAGGAGCCGCACTCGCCACAATGTATGCTGGTGCGACATTTGGAGGCGCGCCTGTAGCTGTCGCGGCTGCGGCCGGAGCGGCCGGAGCGGCTGCCATAATACTGTATGCATCGGGAAGATTCCGAAACGCATCGATA
>JAGBSL010000076.1 GCA_017631875.1 Bacteroidales bacterium
ATTCAGCTACCTCAAGAACAAGGAGGCCGTAACAGAGCTCTTCCGCACAATTGCACCTAAGATCGCGGACCGTCCAGGCGGATACACTCGCGTGTTGAAGACTGGTTTCCGTCAGGGTGACGGTGCTGATATGGCGCTCATCGAGCTCGTTGACTTCAACGAGGCTGCTCTCGCTTCAGCTCCTAAGAAGGCTGCTAAGAAGACAACTCGTCGTAGCTCAAAGAAGGCTGTTGAGGCTGCTCCAGCTGCTGAGGTTGAGACACCAGCTGCTGAGTAATCAGACAACCATCGCAGCGTAACGCTGCACATGATAAATCCGGATTCCATACAGGAGTCCGGATTTTTTATATCTTTGTACTACCTAAAGAAACTGTAATTATGAAGAAGTTTGTGTCATTGTTTGTGCTGCTGATGTCTGTTCTGTCGGCATGCTCTAAGATAGATGACGGCGGCCAGGGAAATCCGGGCGGAGAATCTGGAAATTCATCGATCGAACTTGGATCAGGTGTGGAGCAGGAGATCATTTTGGACTCTGATGGCGGAAGTAAGATCATAAGGTTTACAGCGCCTCAGAATTGGCATGTAGAGCTTTCCGATGGATCAGATTGGCTGGTGCTTTCACCTGTGGAGGGAGATGCCGGAACCGGCCGCGTGAAGGTTAAGGCAGAAGCCAATACCTCAGGCGGAACAAGGAGGACGGAATTCAGCGTGTGTTCCGGAACACATTCCGTACAGTTCTATGTCATACAAGACCATTACGAGATGGTATTCGAAGTTCCCGAGACCGAAATGCATATTTCTGCGTCTGGTGGAATCCTTCCGGTACCGATCAATACCAATCAGGATTTTGATGTCACTTGTGATCAGGATTGGCTGATGCCGTCACCATCTCAGGGTAAGAGGCCCGAATATGTCGTAGTGGTTGTCGAGCCGAACCTCACCAATGAATCGCGTACATCTGAGGTTGTAATATCATCTGATATGGGGGAGGCTACGGTGACTGTTACCCAGGATGCGGTTGACGCATCACTCGCCCGGTGGACAGAAAAGTCTTTTGCAAGCCGTTCTCTGGCGATGAGGTTCACTGCTACTTGGTGCGGATATTGTCCGATGATGGGCAAGGCTTTCGATACGGCTAAGGGGCAGATGAATGGTGCATTGGAACTGGTCAGTCTGCATGGGGGTCAATCAGATTACGAGTTTTCAGGCACAAATCAGCTCGCGAGAAGATTCGATATCAGCGGATATCCGACAGGAATCATTGATTCAAGGGCTTCCATTCCGAATTATGAATCAACAGCAACAACTGCATCCGTTGCAGTACAGGTTGCCCAGGAGACCAAGGAGTCATACCCTACGGTATCGGGAATTGCTGTTGACAGCTATCTTTCCGGTACGGAACTCACTGTCTTTGTTCCGATATATTTCCATAAGGCAGATGCATACCGTGTGACCGTGCTTCTGCTTGAAGATGGTATCGTAGGCTATCAGAATGGAGGAGGCACCAGTTACACCCATAACGACGTTGCACGCTATGCCCTGACTTCCATGTCTGGTGATTCTGTCAAGATAGAGTCAGACAATACGGTATGGAGCAATGTCTATACAGCAAAGGTGAGCACAGCTTGGAATCCTGATAAACTGAAGGTGCTGGTGTATGTGGAAAGGCCTTACGGCAATCAGACTGAGGTTGGCGATGTGTCAGGTGCACAATACAGCAATTACGGTGGCATTTACATCGACAACTGCCGCGCAGTGAAGGTCGGTGAGACAGCTAATCTGGAACTCAAATAATCAAGCAGTGTTCATATTATATATTACAAAAGGCATCATAACGATGCCTTTTGTTTTTTATATTGACTTGGAGTCATGCCCGTGTATGCCTTGAAGGCAGTGCTGAAGTAGCTCTGGCTTGTGAAACCGGTCATTTCAGAGATTTCCACTATGCTGAGCCCTGTCGTCTCGATAAGGGCTTTTGCTTTTTCCAACCTTATCCTGGTGATGTATTCCTTTGCTCCGGCTCCTGTGATCGCCTTCATCTTGTTATAAAGGGCGGCACGGCTCATGCCGAGCTCGCGGCAGAGCACCAGCTGGTCCAGTTCAGGGTCGCTCATGTGCTCGGCTATGACTCTGTTCAGCTGCAGGATGAATCCCTCTTCCTTCGAACTGTATGAGCCTTCATTATCGGCCTTGAGATACATCTTCTTGATCTCTGCCTTGCGTGCCAGGATGTTTCTGACGAGTTCCAGCAGGGTGTCGATCTCGAAAGGTTTCGGAAGGAAAGCCTCCGCTCCGATCTTGTAACTCTCGTTCTGGCTTTCTTCCTGGCGGTGAGCTGACAGAAGGACTACCGGTATGTGAGAGTATTTCTCGCTGTCTTTAATCTCCTTGCAGAGCTTGTATCCGTCGCCGTCAGACATGTTCACGTCACTGACAATAAGGTCAGGCACCTTGCCCGATTCTATCATCTTCATGGCTTTGTTTCCGCTTGATGCAAGGAGAATCTCCCTGAATTCCGAGTGCAGGGACTCCCTGAGGAAGT
Source organism: Bacteroidales bacterium (assembly GCA_017631875.1). Next base: position 2,543 of record JAGBSL010000076.1, read on the forward strand.
CCAGCAGGTCGGCGTTGTCATCCACAAGCATAAGCGTCATACCGGATGTGTCGATGCTGCGGGTTTGCGGAACGGTAATCTCTTCGCCCGGATCATATCCGAGGAGTTCGTTGAGGTATGCCTTGACAGGAGTGACGCCGAACTCGGCTGTGACAGGGATTTCCCACCAGAATGTCGCTCCCTTGTCTTCATTGTCCTGAGCTCCGATCTTGCCTCCCATGAGCTCGATGAGGATCTTGGAGTAGGAGAGTCCGATGCCGCTTCCGTACTGTTCATGAGAGCTTTGATAGAAGTTAGTGAAGAGCTGCGACATGTCTGCATCTCTCAGTCCCGGTCCCTGGTCGGAAACCGAAACGATGACCGAGCCTTCGCCGCTGAGCCTTGTCTTGATGGTTATGGAGTCTCCTATCGCACTATGCTTGATCGCATTGATAAGGATGTTCATCAGCACGGTGTCGCACTTGCGTACGTCCATATCAACTTCTGTTATGGCTGGATCTGTTTCAAGCATGATGTCGATGCCTTCTGCGTGCTCTTCAGCAATAATGTCCTCGATGCTGGACTCCAGCCATTTGTTGAAGTTGATGCTCTCGATCTTCAGACTGTTCTTTCCCACCTCCATCTTGCGCAGGTCAAGGACCATGTTCAGCATGTCCTTCATGCGGCGAGACTGCCTGTATATACGTCCGATTGTTTCGGAATACTTGCCGGAAGCCTCCTTGTCGTTGAGGATTCTCTTCAAAGGAGCCATGATCAGTGTCAGAGGTGTCCTGAGTTCGTGGCTGACGTTTATGAGCATCTGTACCTTTTCCTCATAAACCCTCTGCTCCTGCTCCTTCAGCGCCAGCTGGAGCATGTTCGCCTTTCTATAGGCGATAAGCAGCAGTACGGTTCCAGTTATTGCCACCACCAGGAATAAGGTGCCTCCTATGAACCATCCTGAAAGATACCATGGCTGCTGGATACGGATAGTGGCAATCGCTACGGGCTCAGTCCAGTTTCCGTTCCTCTTGGTACATGAGACTGATATTACATACCGGCCCGGAGGCGGGAGCTGACGGATATTGACTGTTGGGGCAGGCTTCTCAAACACAGGTCCTCCGTTGGAGAACGAAAACCTGTACATCTTGTTGCGGAAGATGTCCTTCTCCTGAGTGGCAACGCTTATGCTCATGGAGTTGCTGTGGTGAGGTATGTGAAAAACGCCTCTGTCCGACTCGTAGAGTACTTCTCCGTCAACAAGTATCTCGTTCAGTCCCAGACGAGGGATTTCGAGCTTCTCGATGGTGTAATTACGGTCAATGCGCAGGAGACCATATACGCCTCCCATATATACGTCTCCTTCCCTTGACAGGAGCCTTGGCTTGCTCAGATATTCATTCGGCAGTGCACCGTCGGATTCTCCGAACATGGCAAAGCTTTCCGACTCTGTCAGATAGGCGAAAACGTCCAGCTCGGTGCCGACCCAGATGCGTGAATTTCTGTCGCATACCACGCTGGTGGCATTCGAGAAAAGGGTAGTGCTGATGTGCGTGAATTTTCCCTGAGCGGGATCAAAGCAGTAGAGTCCGTTGTCAGTGGCAAGCCAGATCAGACCTTTTTCGCAGATGTAACCGCTTCGGATGACGGTTTCCTCCAGAGTTCCAGAGGTTTCTGCTGCTGCAGCACCGTATTTCAGGAAGAATATGCGTCTGCTGTCATGTGCCCATACTCCTGTAGGGGTCTTGCCTATGGCCTGGATGTCGTTGTTGAGCGGATTGCCTCCGATGTCAACCTGCTGTGACAGTCCAGTCTTGGGGTCAAGCCTCTTGACGGTCTTGCAATGCACGAGAATCTTGCCGTCAGGCTCGCAGTTCAGACCGATGCTTCTGCTGGTGTATCTGAGCTTATATATGAGGTCTTCGTCCTTTATGGTCAGAGGTCTGGTCTGGCCTGTGTTCTTGTTGAAGATGATGATGCCTTCGGAATAGATCGAGAGGGCGAGCTCGTCCTTTGAGAAGTCTGTAATCGAAACTACCTTCGAATTTGCCGTCGACCAGTAATGCGTGAATTCATTGGTTTCCGGGTCGAACCTGTTGATTCCGTCTCCATCAGTACCGATCCAAATGAATCTTGACTCCGGATCCTGGTGCAGGCACAGCACGGTGGTGTTGCTCATTCCGGCCTTGGTGCCGAAGTGGCTTTCCGAGTATGTCTTCATCTCGCTGCTGCTGACCTGTATGAGGCCGTCCCTCATGCTTCCTGCCCAGATGTTTCCGTAGGTGTCGGTGTACAGGCTTTTGATGGATTGTGCAGGGAATGAAGCTGGATTTCCGGAAACATGTGACAGGACGGTGATCCTGCCTTCCTCCGGATCTATGATGTTGATACCTCCACCATTGGTTCCGGCCCAGATGCGTCCGTCCCTCTCGGTGAAGCAGAGCACGACGTTGTTG
>JAGBSL010000077.1 GCA_017631875.1 Bacteroidales bacterium
CAGGTTGCAATGGGTGCATCTCCAGCTCAGTACTTCAACGCTATCAAGGAGGCAGAGGCTTATGACGGTCCATCACTCGTGATCGCATACGCTCCATGTATCAACCACGGTCTCAAGGCAGGTATGGGTCTCAGCCAGAAGGAGGAGAAGCTCGCTGTAGAGTGCGGTTACTGGCATCTTTACAGATACAACCCAGCTCTCGAGGGAACTGAGAAGAATCCATTCACTCTCGACAGCAAGGAGCCGGATTGGAGCAAGTTCCAGGACTTCCTCAAGGGTGAGGTTCGTTTCGCATCACTCTACAAGATGTATCCGGACTGCGCTGAGGAGCTCCTTCAGAAGACTGAAGAGTTCGCTAAGTGGAGACTCGAGACTTACAAGAGACTTGCTAAATAAGGCAAGTATTAACGGACGATAAGTTTTTTAAGAACCATGCAGGTCTTCGTGAAAGCGAAGGCCTGTTTTGGTATAAAGACGATATGTAGATCGGACGGATCTTCGCCGTCGGCGCAAGGACGGAGGGTCACGAGCACATCATGGTCGTCGTCAGACGACACGAGGTCGATGGCGACCTCGGGATGAACCGTCATGAATCCTTTTATGGACGGTAATATATAATAGGTATATATGTCCGCGGAAGCGGCTATCCTTACCGATGGGACATCCATCGGAGAGAACATGAGTTCGGCATCTGATGCGGCCAGAAGGATCTTTTCCGCGTATCTTCTGAAGATTTCTCCTTCGGGAGAGAGGACGGTCTCGCCGTGGAGCCTCTGGAAGAGCTTGACTCCAAGTCCTTTTTCGAGTTCCGCTATGTTCTGGCTTACAGCCGGCTGGCTGATACCGAGCTTCTTGGCAGCTTCAGTAAAACTTTTCTCTGCGGCCAACGCCAAGAACACCTTCAGTCTGAAATCTTCTAGCATATCGTTGCGTGATTTTGTACAAAATTAGTAAATTTGCAGATTATACATAATTAATTTCAACCTGAACATGAAACGTTTATTCATTTTCATTGCGGCGTTATTTGCCGCAGCGGTTGCATTCGGTCAGACTCCCCTTCCTAACGATCCTGAGGTAAGGACCGGCAAACTTGAGAATGGTCTGACATATTACATCCGCCACAACGAACAGCCTGCACAGAGGGCTGAATTCTATCTCGCCACAAATGTCGGCGCATATCAGGAGGAGGATGACCAGGACGGTCTCGCCCACTTCCTCGAGCACATGTGTTTCAACGGAACAAAGAATTTCCCTGGCAAGGCTCTGCTTGAGTATCTCCAGAGCATCGGTGCAGAGTTCGGAAGAAACATCAACGCATCTACCGGATTCGAGCAGACACAGTATATGCTCAACAACATTCCTGTAGTAAGAGAGACCATCATCGACTCATGTCTCCTTATTCTCCATGACTATTCTAACTTCGTTACCTGCAATCCTGCGGAGATCGATGCCGAGAGAGGCGTGATCCTCGAGGAGAAGAGACAGAGAAGCGATGCAAGCTGGAGAATGTTCGAGAAGACTCTTCCTGTAATCTATGGTGACACCCACTATGCAAGAAGAACTCTCATCGGAGGCGAGGAACAGCTCAAGACTTTCAAGTACGAGAGCCTCACAAACTTCTACAAGAAGTGGTATCAGCCTCACAATCAGGCGGTAATCGTAGTCGGAGATGTAGATGTGGATCTCGTTGAGAAGAAGATTCAGGACATCTTCGGCAGCATTCCTGCAGCTGAGGTGATCGCAAAATATGAGCCTGCTCTCCCTGACAACGCAGAGCCTGTCGTAGGTATCATCACAGACCCTGAGGCTCAGAGCTCACGTATCGACATCCTCTGGAAGCATGCTCCTATCCCTGTAGAGTACCAGAATACTGACGTCGCTTACATGAACGACCTTCTCCTCTCCATCATCTTCAACATCATGGACGAGAGATGTACAGATATCGCGGCTCAGCCGGATGCTCCTTTCTTTGCAGCAGGTATCTATAACAACGACCTCTGCAACGCTACTGAGGCATACAATGCAGCTGTGATCTTCAAGGATGGTGCTGCGGTAGAGGCTTTCACAGCGCTCATGACCGAGCTCGAGAAGATGAAGAGATACGGTTTCAACGAGGGTGAGGTTCAGCGTGCGAAGGACAACATCATCAATGCATATGAGAAGGCTGTAGAGGCTGCGCCTACACGCAAGAATGCCGAGTTCGTGCGTCCGCTCATCAGCAACTTCTTCGACAATGAGGCATATATGACTCCTGAGACTGAGCTCCAGATCGTACAGACCATCTGCGCTCAGGTCAATGCTCAGGTTCTCAACCAGGTGGTTGCACAGCTTCTTCCTTCAGAGAACATCATCATCACTTATCAGGGTCCTGAGAAGGACGGTCTCGTAAATCCTACAGAGGCTGAACTTACAGGAGTCCTCGCTGCAGTCGCTGCTGCTGAGATCGAGGCTAACGCTGAGGAGAACCTCAATGAGCCGTTCCTTGACGAGGCTGCCCTCAAGGGTGCTGCTGTCAAGAGCGAGAAGGCAACAGCTTTCGGTGCTACTGAGTGGACTCTTGGCAATGGTGTGACTGTTGTCGTGCTTCCTACTGATTACAAGAAGGATCAGGTGATCTTCAACATCGAGCTCATGGGAGGTAAGAACGCTGTAGCTACTGAAGACCTCGTTTCATTGGAGGATAACATCTGGAGCCTCTTCCTCAGCAACTCAGGTATCTCGAAGTTCTCAGGAACACAGGTTCCTAAGATGCTTGCCGGAAAGAGCCTTTCAGTAAGTCCATACATCAGCAACACACG
>JAGBSL010000078.1 GCA_017631875.1 Bacteroidales bacterium
ATATGCTTTCCGTCGCTGCTCCATCTGGCATTCACGATGCTCTTGCCTGACTTTGTAATAAGCTGGTTGTCAGATCCTTCAAGATCGCAGATGTAAAGATTGCGCACGCTTCTGTTCTCCTCCACCGAGGTGTAGCTTACGCCGTAAAGGATGTGCTTTCCGTCTGGTGACATCTGAGGGTCAGAAAGCCTTCCCAATGCAAGGAGTACCTCCGGGGTCATGTGGCCGTTCTCAACCACGATGTCGCTCTTTCCGATGAAGCCTTCTTCCTGTGTTGTCTGTGATTTCTTCATAAGTGTGATAACTCCTGTTGCAAGTGCCGCCAGAAGGAGGATGCTTGCAATTGTTCTGAATGTCTTCATATCATTAATTCTATTATTTACTCGTATTGTGCCAGAGCCTTCTTCAGTTCTTCTCTGACCGCATCCCGCACTTCGGCAGGGGAAAGGATCTCGATCCTGCTTCCATGCTTGCAGACCTCCATGATGAGGTTCTTGTCAGGGCAGACGAAGATGTTGAATATCACGCTGTCCCCATCCTTTCTGACCTCCTCCTGACTGCTGTGCAGCGGAAGGTCCCTGAGGAACTTCGCCTCGCTTTCCGAACACTTGAATGTGATGATCTGTCCCTTGCCTCCCGGAAGATAGATTCCGAAGCTTGTTGCGAAGAGTTCATCCACGTCAAATCCAGCCTTCATCCTGAACTTCTTACCCGTCACTTCCATGCTCTTCACGCGGTCAAGTCCATAAACGCGGAGCCCCTCTCTCTCCTTGCAGTATGCTATTATGTACCAGCGCTTTGCGAACTCCTTGACGGCGTATGGCCATATTGTCAGAGTCTCGGATTCCTCGCTTGTGTACTTATGGTATTCCATCACCACCTCGAGGTTTTCCGTCATCGCTTCCATCACCTCTGTCAGGTACATGTGGCCCGAAGGAATATCCTCCACAGAGATCCTTCCCTGGAGTTTCTCCTTGCTGAGGCGGAGCATGTTATTCACGGTGAAAGAGTTGATCAGCCATGCATTCTCGGCGTTCTCGTCGGAGATGTCCTCTCCTGCCTTGATGAAATACCTGTTCGTGCTTCGGTTGCATCCGATCACGATGCCGAAAACCTCCTCGACGGCAGCCCTGTGGTTGTTGAAGGTGCGTCGGGAGTAGTCGCTGTCAAAGCGCATCTCCCATTTGTCGGTGATCTCCTCCAGACTGAGTCCGTGCTCACCGGCGCGGATGAATGTCTGGACCAGCCAGATGTATTTCTGCAATAATTCCGTTACCATGCTAACTGATTTTGCTGTAATCCTTTATCTGATATTTGTCTTTCTTCATTTCTTCTCTGAGGATCTGGTTCTTCAGCAGACTCAGTGTCGGGTCTTCTTTGAGGACGGCGTCCGCGCAGTCACGCGCCGCGTTGAGGATGATTCCGTCCTTGGCGAGCGACGCGATGTTCAGCGTTATCGGCAGACCGCTCTGCTGGGTTCCCTCGAGGTCTCCCGGGCCTCTCATCTTCATGTCCTCCTCGGCCAGTTCAAATCCGTTCTCTGTCGAACACATCAGCTCGATCCTGTGGCGTGACTCCTTGCTGAGCTTGTATCCGGTCATCAGGATGCAATATGACTTTTCGCTGCCTCGTCCAACGCGTCCGCGCAGCTGGTGCAGCTGGCTCAGTCCGAAACGCTCCGCACTCTCTATGATCATCACGGAAGCATTAGGCACATCCACGCCTACCTCGATAACAGAAGTCGCAACGAGTATGTTGGCGCGTCCTGCGGCGAAGGCGTCCATGTTGAACTTCTTCACATCGTTGAGCTGCTTTCCGTGCACGACCGCCGTAGTGTACTCCGGATATGGGAACTTGTTCATGATCTCCTCGGCTCCCGCTTCAAGGCTTTGGTAATCAAGCTTTTCTGTTTCATTGATCAGCGGGTAGACGATGAATACCTGGCGTCCTTTCGCGATCTCGTTACGCATGAACTGGTACATCTCCGGCCTCTTTCCCTCGGTCACATGCATCGTGCGTACCGGCTTTCTGCCTGGAGGAAGCTCATCGATAACGGACACGTCAAGGTCACCATACAGGGTCATCGCAAGGGTGCGAGGAATAGGCGTAGCCGTCATGACGAGCACGTGCGGGAGCGCTCCGCATGTGGTCTTGCGCCACAGCTTCGCCCTCTGCTCTACACCGAACCTGTGCTGCTCGTCGATGATCGCCAATCCTAGATTCTTGAAGACCACGTTGTCTTCTATCAGTGCATGCGTTCCGACTATGATGCCTATGCTTCCGTCCTCCAGCCCTGCGTGGATCTCACGTCTTTCCGAGGCCTTCGTGCTGCCTGTCAGGAGAGCGGACTTCACATTTGTGGGGGCAAGGAACTTCTGGATGTTCTTATAGTGCTGCTGAGCAAGCACTTCCGTAGGCGCCATGATACATGCCTGGAAACCGTTTCCTATGGCTATGAGGGCTGTCAGCACGGCGACCATGGTCTTGCCGCTGCCCACATCTCCCTGCAGCAGCCTGTTCATCTGCAGGCCGCTCTTCATGTCCCCATGAATCTCCCTGATCACCCTCTTCTGGGCTCCTGTCAGGTCGAACGGCAGCGAGGCGTAACACTGGTTGAACGCCTCTCCGACGCGCGGCATCGGGATGCCGTGCACATCTCTGCTGCGCACGTACTTCTGCTTCAGCAGCGACAGCTGGAGCATGAAAAGCTCCTCGAACTTAAGTCTGTATTTAGCCTTCTCCAAAGACTGCATGTCCTTAGGGAAGTGTATGTTTCTTAATGCAAAGTGCAGAGGTACAAGACCATACTGCTTCATCAGCCACTCCGGCAGCGTCTCCTTCTCCTGAGCCAGTCCCTTCTCCAGGGCAGCCTCCATAATTTTGTTCATCACCTTTCCTGTGATGCCCGAGTTCTTCAGCTTCTCCGTGCTCGGATATACTCCTGTCAGCGTTCCGGTCATGGCCGCACCGCCTTGTGCTCCAAGGCCGTAGCCCCCGCCCTGTCCAGACTGGGAGCCTGCTCCCGTAGGCACATTGTCCACCTCTGGATGCACGATGTTCAGCCTTCCGTTGAAAGCCGTCGGCTTTCCGAAGAATATGAACTCGGATCCAGGCTTCAGCTTCTCATGCATCCATTTGATGCCCTTGAAGAAGACCATCTCCATCTCTCCGCTTCCGTCGCTGATCCATACGCTCATCCTCTTGCCGTCATGGATGTCCACACGCTGCACCCTGGCCCGCATCTGCACGAATGCCATGTCGGGACGCGCATCCGCTATCCTGACGAAACTGCTTCTGTCGATGTATCGGAAAGGGAAAACCCTCAGAAGCTCTCCGACCGTGCTCACCTCAAGCTCCTTCCGCAGAAGCTCGGCCCTCTTCGGCCCCACTCCCGGAAGAAACTGTACCTCCATATCTGATCCGACTCGTCCCATGTCTTTATACTCATTTTTTGGCCCGTCCGCCCGTCCGCTAATTCACCGTCCGCCCGTCCGCTAATTCACCGTCCGCCTGTCCGTTGATTCACAGAATGCTCCTCTGCAAACTTACCGACTGTCTGTCCGTGGATTCACAGACTGCTCCTCTGCAAACTTACCGACTGCCTGTCCGTGGATTCACAGACTGCTCCTCTGCAAACTTACCGACTGTCCGTCCGTGGATTCACAGACTGCTCCTCTGCAATCTTACCGACTGTCCGTCCGCGAATTTACCGGCAGCGTGTGCCAAACCATGGCAAATCTACCAAAAAATTCGCGTTCCTGCAATAATCTTGCTTCAAGTGTTTTGTACTTAACGGTTTTTTGGGGTGTCACCATAGGACGTTTTGACGGGTGTGACAGCTAAATGCTTGTTTTGCAATATGTTATATGATTGTCCTGCCTTCCCTGATATGCAGGATAATTGCATAACTACCTGTGATTCATCGTCTTGGGTGCCACGCTGATTTGTTCTCCTGGGTGTTACGCCGGTTTGTTGTTCTGTGTGTCACATCGTTTTGTTTTCTTGGGTGTTTTGCCTGTTTGGTGTCTTAAGTGTCACGCTGGTTTGCGTGCTTGGGTGGTATACTGGCTTGTTATCTTGGGTGTTGTGCAGATTTGTGTTTTTTGGATGGTATACTGGTGTGTGATGCTGGCACTAGATATAACATCCAGGAGGGAAAGCGTGGTGGGTTGGGTTTTGTGTGAGTGTGGGGCTGCATGCCGCGCTTTGCCCTCAGCCGAACTGTGCCGTAAAGCGTGGTTGCCTTGCTTGAGATGCTCTACAATGCTGTTCGGCGCGCTTTCCCTCCTAATTGTGATATTACCTTTTGTTCCTGTGCCTTGTGCTCCAGTGTTTTGTGCATCTGTGCTTTGAGTGTCTATGCCTTGTGCTCCAGTGCTTTGTGCATCTGTGCTTTGAGTGTCTGTGCCTTGTGCTCCAGTGCTTTGTGCATCTGTGCTTTTGGGGAGGGCTGTGTGCTTTGAGTGCTTGTGGCAGTTAAGTGTTTGTTTATTAGTTAGTTATATGGTTATTAGTGTGTTTAAAAAGAGGGTAATGATCAGTTAAGTGTTTGCTAGTCAGTACGATGTCTGCCACGGGCCTTTGGGGTGATGACATAGAAGGGAACCTAGTGTGAAGCTTAATATTGGTGACTAGGTTGGTGTTTGAGTATGGGAACTTTGGTATGGGGTCCTGGCAAGGGTAAGGGGAATTTCAAAAGAGTTTTGTATATTTGTAGGTTATATTACGTGTATTGTATATAAATATTAATAATCATATCAAACTATGGGAAGGAAATTAGTTGTAGGAATCACTCAGGGTGACGGTAACGGAATCAGTTATGAGGTTATCATCAAGGCACTTGCAGACGAAAGAATGCTCGACCTCTGCACTCCTGTAATCTATGGTTCCTCAAAGATATTCGGATTCTACAAGAAGCAGATTCACAACATCGAACAGATCAGTACTAACGTGATAACCTCGGCAAAGGATGTCCACCAGAAGAGAGTCAACATCGTGAACTGTCTTCCTGAGAATGTGTTCGTTGAACCGGGACAGTCGACTCCTGAGTCGGCAAAGGCCGCACTCACAGCTCTCGAGAGGGCGGTAGAGGACATCAAGGAAGGATACATAGATGTCCTTGTGACAGCTCCGTTCAACAAAAGGGCTATGGACAAGGAAGGCTTCGGATACACAGGCCATACAGAATACCTCGAAAAGAAGTTTGAGGTAGACGAGGTCGCGATGATCATGGTGTGCGACCGTCTCAAGGTATGTGTGGCGACAGGTCACATTCCACTTAAGGAAGTTCCTAATCAGCTCACCACCGAGAAGATCCTCAAGAAGCTCCGTCTGATGAAGTCGTCTCTCCAGAGGGACTTCGGCATCGAGGCTCCGAAGATCGCAGTCCTCGGACTCAACCCGCACTGCGGCGACGGCGGACTCATGGGCACAGAGGAGCAGGAGGTCATCCTGCCTGCAATCAAGGCTGCAGCTGCAGAAGACATAATGGCCTTCGGACCATACTCTCCTGACGGATTCTTCGGACTTGCCAACTACGCGAAGTTCGACGCAGTCCTCGCGATGTACCACGACCAGGGCCTCACACCGTTCAAGGCGCTCGCCTTCGAGGACGGTGTGAACTATACGGCAGGTCTTCCGATCATCAGGACATCACCTGACCACGGAACGGCATACGAGATGGCAGGCCGCGACATGGCGGACCCTCGCTCAATGAAGGCTGCAATCTACACCGCTATCGACATCTACAACCGCCGTGCAGACTATGACGAGCTGATCGAGGGACGCATGACAATCAAGGCGCCGGATACAGAAATCAAGCCAAGAGGCGGTAGAATCATCGAGTAGCATGGCGGAAACTACACAGCAGAAACCGCCGATCTTTCTCTACACCGACGGCGCATCGAGCGGCAACCCGGGCCCGGGAGGGTACGGGGTGGTGCTCAAGTGCGGCAGCCTGCAGAAGGAGATGTCGGAGGGATTCAGCCTCACGACCAACAACCGCATGGAACTGCTTGCGGTGATCAAGGGCCTGGAAGCCATAAAGTGGGAGAATGCCGAGGTCCATGTCTACAGCGACTCGTCCTACGTGGTCAACGCCATCAACAAGGGCTGGCTGGAAGGATGGGTCAGGAAGGGGTTTGCAAAGGTGAAGAACCCGGACCTGTGGATAAGGTTCAACGCCCTGTATAAGAAGCACAGGGTCGCGTTCCACTGGATAAAGGGCCATGCAGGGCATCCGGAGAACGAAAGATGCGACCGTCTGGCGGTGGATGCCGGTGCGGGAGCAGTCCAGAGGGGCGTGCAACTCCCTCCTGATCAGGGATACGTGCCCGAAGACACACTGCTATAAGCCAAAAGGCTCGAAGAACTTTTGGCTCGTCCCGGGTAGGGACGAAATTCCCCCAAGTCAAGAAATCGGAACGATTTCGCAGACCGGCCGTAGGCCGTCAATATTATGGGGGGATGTCACGAAGTGACAGGGGGTTGAGATAGCAAAAGGCTCGAAGAACTTTTGGCTCGTCCCGGTTAGGGACGAAATATATAATTATAAACAATAACGACATGAAAGGAATCGTACTGGCTGGAGGAAGCGGCACACGCCTCTATCCGATCACCAAAGGAGTCAGCAAGCAGCTGCTCCCGATCTTCGACAAGCCGATGGTCTACTATCCCATCTCCGTCCTCATGCAGGCGGGCATCAGGGATATACTGATCATCTCGACTCCGGCAGATCTGCCTGCCTTCCAGCGTCTTCTGGGCGACGGCTCCGACTACGGCGTCCGCTTCGCATACGCCGAGCAGCCTTCGCCTGACGGTCTCGCACAAGCCTTCCTCATCGGCGAGGAATTCATCGGCGATGACTGCGTCTGCATGGTCCTGGGAGACAACATCTTCCATGGAACAGGCTTTGAGCCTATGCTGAACTCGGCTGTTAAACGTGCTGAGGAACAGGGGCTTGCAACGGTGTTCGGCTACTGGGTCAGCGATCCGCAGAGATATGGAGTTGCGGAGTTCGACTCGCAGGGAAACTGCGTGAGCATAGAGGAAAAACCGGCTCAGCCGAAGTCAAACTACGCCGTAACAGGACTGTATTTCTATCCTAACAGAGTGGTTGAGATCGCAAAGTCCATCAAGCCTTCTGCCCGCGGCGAACTCGAGATCACATCAGTCAACCAGGCATTCCTGGAAGCCTCTCAGCTCAAGGTCGATACCCTCGGAAGGGGATTCGCATGGCTTGATACCGGTACTCACGATTCGCTTTCAGAGGCGTCTACATTCATCGAGGTCATAGAGAAGAGGCAAGGGCTAAAGATAGCATGTCTCGAAGGTATAGCATTCGAGAAGGGATGGATTTCTGCAGAGAAGCTCAGAGAACTCGCCGCCCCTATGGCCAAGAACCCATATGGACAGTATCTGCTCCGCCTTGCAGAGCAATAATATATTGGCAATGAATATAGTAGAAACAGAAATAAAGGGCGTATTCATCATCGAGCCAAAGGTTTTCGGCGACGATCGCGGATATTTCTTCGAATCGTTCTCGCAAAGGGAGTTCGAGAGTGTGATAGGCCCTGTTACCTTTGTCCAGGACAACCAGAGCAAGTCTTCGTATGGAGTTGTCCGCGGACTGCATTTCCAGAAACCGCCACATGCACAGGCCAAACTTGTCAGGGTAGTGAAGGGAAAGGTGCTGGATGTGGCAGTGGACCTGAGAAAGGATTCGCCTACATTCGGTAAATATATGGCTGTCGAACTCTCTGATGAAAACCATCGTCAGGTGTTCATACCAAAAGGTTTTGCGCATGGTTTCAGCGTTTTGTCGGAGGAGGCCGTGTTCCAGTATAAATGTGACGAGTATTATGCTCCTGAGTCCGAGGCGGCAATCGCCTGGGACGACCAGGACCTTAATATAGATTGGAAAGTGCCGGCGGAAGACGTCGTGCTTTCAGCGAAAGACAGAAACCATCCTACATTAAAGGAATTTATCTCTAAGTAGTTATGAAAATTTTAGTGACAGGTGCATTGGGCCAGCTCGGTCGTGAGATAAGCAAGCTGGCTGATTCGTCCGAGCATACATATATATATACGGATGTGCGCGCGTGTGAGGGTGTCTCCAGTCTGGATATAACAGATGCAGCGGCAGTGGACGCTGCTGTGCAGGGTATCGATGTTATTATAAACTGCGCGGCATATACTGATGTGAATAAGGCCGAGGGCGACGCGGAGGCGGCGCATGAGGTCAATGCGCTTGCGCCGGCGGTGCTGGCGGAGGCTGCGAAGGCGGCCGGAGCCATGCTCATCCACGTGTCAACCGATTATGTGTTTGATGGTCAGGCTAATGTGCCGTATGCTGAGGATGCACAGAGGAATCCGCTTGGAGTATATGGCCGCACAAAGATGGAAGGGGAGGATGCAATCGTAAAATCAGGATGCAGATATCTCATCTTCAGGACATCATGGCTTTACAGCAATACTGGAAAGAACTTCTTCCTGACTATGTCTGAGCTGACCGCTTCAAAGCCGGAGCTAAAGGTCGTGGTGGATCAGGTCGGAACTCCGACTTACGCATACGATCTCGCATACCTTATTACATATATAATAGAGGAGAACCTCCTCGACAGGAACGGAGTGTATAACTATTCTGGCGAGGGTGTATGTTCATGGTACGATTTCGCTACCGAGATATGTAGCCTCATGGGACATACCTGCCGCATCGTTCCATGCCGTAGCGATGAATATCCGACCCCTGCCGAGCGTCCGCACTATTCGGTCATGGATAAGTCGAAAGTAAAGCGTGATTTCGGAATCGAGATTCCGTACTGGAGACATTCGCTTGCAATGGCAGTTCAGGAATATATCTCTCTAATTAAGTGATTATCAATACAATGGGAGAATTCAGAAGAAATATATTGGTGACAGGCGGTGCAGGTTTCATAGGCAGCCATGTGGTGCGTCTCTTCGTGACGAAATATCCTGACTACAGGATCATAAACCTCGATGCGCTGACCTATGCAGGCAACCTTGAGAACCTCAAGGACGTCGAGAACTGTCCGAATTATGTCTTCGTGAAGGGGGACATCTGCGACCATGCGCTCGTCTCGGAACTCTTCGCAAAGTATGATGTCGACGGGGTCATCCACCTCGCGGCGGAGAGCCATGTGGACAGGTCCATAGAGGATCCGTTCACATTCGCCCGTACTAACGTCATGGGCACGCTGACATTGCTGCATGCCGCCAGGACATATTGGTCAAATACGTCATTGCGAGGCTCGGAAGGAGCCGTGGCAATCTGCAACCGAAGGTTCTACCACGTCAGCACCGACGAAGTCTACGGCGCCCTTGAAATGGACGGCGGATTCTTCACCGAAGATACCCGTTATGACCCTCATAGCCCGTACAGCGCCTCGAAGGCCTCTTCGGACCATTTCGTTCGCGCCTTCCATGACACTTACGGTCTTCCGACAGTGATCTCGAATTGCTCGAACAACTACGGTCCATATCAGTTTCCTGAGAAACTTATTCCGTTGTTTATCAATAATATACGTTTAGGAAAACCGCTTCCGGTATACGGTAAGGGAGAGAATGTCCGCGACTGGCTTTACGTTGAGGACCATGCCCGCGCAATAGACCTTATTTTCCATGAAGGAAAAGACGGCGAGACATACAACATCGGCGGCTTCAACGAGTGGAAGAACATCGACCTTATCAAGGTCATGATAGAGGCGGCGGACCGCCTCCTGGGTAATCCTCCGGGCCACAGTCTCGGTCTGATCACATATGTGAAGGACCGCGCCGGACATGACCTCCGATATGCGATAGATTCACGCAAACTGCACGAGGAACTGGGATGGGAACCATCCCTGCAGTTCGAAGAAGGCATAGAGAAGACCATCAGATGGTACCTTGACAACCAGGAGTGGATGGACAGGGTAACAGGTGGCGAATATGCCCAATATTACGACAAGATGTATAAGAACAGATAAAACATAATGCTATGAAAATCAGATTTCTAACCATTATCGCAGCGCTGCTGGCTATTGCTTCGCTCGATGCTGACGCACAGTCCATGCGCCCTGGCCGTCCCGGTCATGCTCATTCGGGAGCTGACGCTTTCCGCGGAATCGGCCTAACATTCGGCTACGTGAACTCCAACTACAGGACTCTTGACCTGGCGACAGACGAGTCTACGACTTCCGGCCTTCTTCATGGATTCACGATCGGTCTTACCAAGGACTTCAGCCTTCTTCCCCATGCATTGTATTTCCAGACGGGACTCAATTATTACTATCAGAACGATCCTCGCAACGAGAACTACAAGATTCCGTTTACCGACATGTCGGTTCGTCTTGTAGGTGACTGGGAGGAACATCATGTAGGCATTCCGCTCAGACTGAAGTATGATCTCCATCTGCTTGACCGCGTGGGACTTACATTTGATGCGGGTCCGACTCTCCTGATGGGACTTTCCTCGAAATATCAGTATAAGACAAAGCTTGCAGACAGCGTCTTAGCGGTCGATTATAACTTGTACAACCAGAAGATTACGGCTTCCGGCAGTTCTTCTTCGTTCGATCTGGAGGATTGGATGGCTAAGAGCGAGATGTATCCTGAGGGACGCATCGGAAGATTCGACGTCATGCTCGGAGCTTCAGTCGGTGCGCATTTCTTCCATGTTCTCGAAGTGCGCCTCGGTTACGACTGGGGACTGATCAACAGATATCGCAAGGACATCGCAGACCTCTACACCATGCGCCGGGGACAGTTCACCCTCAGCGCTGGAATCAGGTTCTAAGGTCAAGATAATCAATTAAAACTGCCAAAATGTCGTCTTAAGGGGCGACATTTTGGCAGTTTTCTATATTTTCACTATTTTTGTGAGATTGTTTTCAAACCTGAATATTAAAATAACACAATATGGGATTTACAGACCTGTTCAAGAAAATTTTCGGCACCAAGGCCGAACGAGACCTCAAGCAGCTCAGACCTATGCTTGACAAGGTGCTCGCAGCATACGAAACCATCGATAAACTTGACAATGACCAGCTCCGCGCGAAGTGCGACGAGCTCAAGGCAAAGATCCAGGAGGCTATCGCAGCGGACGAGAAACGTATCGCCGAGATCAAGCTCGAGATCGAGACAGATATTCCTCTCGACAGAAAGGAGAAGCTCGCAACCGAGTCTGATAAGCTAGTCAAGAAGGTGGATGAGACCATTGAGACCGTTCTCAACGAGATCCTTCCTGAGGCTTTCGCGATCATGAAGTCGACTGCGCGCCGTTTCAAGGAAAATGATGTGATCCGCGTGAAGGCGACTCAGTTTGACCGTGACCTCAGCGCAACCAAGGAGTTCGTCTCTATCGAAGGCGACTACGCCGTATGGCAGAACCACTGGATGGCCGGCGGAAACGAGATCACATGGGACATGGTACACTATGATGTACAGCTCATCGGTGGTATCGTGCTCCACCAGGGAAAGATCGCCGAGATGGCTACCGGTGAGGGTAAGACCCTCGTGGCTACTCTCCCAGTATTCCTCAATGCCCTCGCAGGCAAAGGTGTGCACGTGGTGACAGTCAACGACTACCTCTCGAAGCGAGACTCTGAGTGGATGGGACCTCTCTATATGTTCCATGGACTTTCGGTAGACTGTATCGACAAGCACCAGCCTAACAGCCCTGCACGTCGCAAGGCATACGCATGCAACATCACATTCGGTACAAATAACGAGTTCGGTTTCGACTACCTCCGTGACAATATGGCGACAGCCATGGACGACCTGGTGCAGCGCAAGCACCACTTCGCAATCGTCGACGAGGTCGACTCAGTGCTCATCGACGACGCCCGTACGCCTCTCATCATCTCTGGTCCTGTTCCAAGAGGAGAGGATCAGCAGTTTGTTGAGTTCAAGCCGCTCGTGGAGCGTCTCTATAACAGCCAGAAGACATTGGTTACCAATCTGTTGTCAGAGGCTAAGAAGCTTATAGCAGCAGGTAATGAGAAGGATGGTGGAATCCTCCTTTTCAGAGCATACAAAGGATATCCTAAGTACAAGCCTCTCATCAAGTTCCTCAGCGAGCCGGGCATGAAGCAGCTCCTGCAGAAGGTTGAGAACTACTACATCCAGGACAACGAGCGCGAGATGCCTTTCATCACTGATGAACTCTATTTCGTGGTGAGCGAGAAGCAGCACTCTGTGGATATGACCGACAAGGGCCGTGACCTTATCACGGGTAACCTCGAGGATCCTAACTTCTTCGTCCTTCCTGACGTTGGAGCGGCCGTTGCAGAAGTCCAGAAGGATGATTCACTTTCGGCTGATGAAAAGCAGGTTAAGAAGGATGAGATCCATGCTGACTTCGCTCTCAAGTCTGAGCGTGTACATACTGTGACTCAGCTCCTTAAGGCATATACGATGTTCGACCGCGAGATCGACTACATCATCCAGGACGGCAAGATCAAGATCGTCGACGAACAGACAGGACGTATCATGGAGGGACGCCGCTGGAGCGACGGTCTCCACCAGGCTGTCGAGGCAAAGGAGAACGTGAAGGTAGAAGCTGCTACACAGACATTCGCTACAATCACCCTCCAGAACTACTTCCGTATGTACCACAAGCTCTCGGGTATGACCGGTACTGCGGAGACTGAGGCTGGTGAGTTCTGGTCTATCTATAAGCTTGACGTTGTCGTGATCCCTACAAACAGGCCGATTGCGCGTCAGGACCAGAATGACCTCATTTATAGAACGAAGAAGGCTAAGTATGAGGCGGTTATCGCTAAGGTTGTAGAGCTCACAAAGGCTGGCAGACCGGTGCTCGTGGGTACTACAGATGTCGAGACATCAGAGCTCCTGAGCCGTATGCTCCGCCTTCGCGGCATCGACCACCAGGTGCTGAACGCGAAGCAGCATGCTCGTGAGGCTGAGGTGGTCAAGCACGCAGGTGAGGCTTCTACTGTGACCATCGCCACCAACATGGCCGGTCGTGGTACCGATATCAAGCTTCCAGAGGAAGTGAAGGCCGCAGGCGGTCTCGCGATCATCGGTACAGAGCGTCACGACAGCCGTCGAGTTGACCGTCAGCTCCGCGGACGTTCGGGACGTCAGGGTGACCCGGGTTCATCAATTTTCTTCATCTCTCTCGAGGATAAGCTCATGCGTCTGTTCGGTGGTGAGAAGATCGCTTCCGTAGTTGATAAGATGGGTATGGAGGAGAACGACGTGCTCGAGGCTCCAATGCTCAACAATGCTGTGGAGAGAGCACAGAAGAAAGTCGAGGAGAATAACTTCGGTATCCGTAAGAGACTCCTTGAGTATGACGACGTCATGAACTCACAGCGTGAGGTTATCTATACAAAGAGACGCAATGCGCTTTCGGGTGAGAGGGTTGAGATCGATGTCATGAACATGATGCAGGACATCGCCCAGATCCTTATCGAGAAGGCCGACGGAATGCCATATGAGGACTTCTCTGAGTATGTGATGTCAGTGCTTTCTATCGAGCCGGGATTCGACGAGGAGACTTATAATCATGCTAAGCCTGCAGAGCTTATCGACAAGCTCTATGACAATATGGTGGTGACACACCGTCGCCGTATGGAGACTATCATCCAGAGGACTCTTCCGATCCTCAAGGACATCGCAGAGAAGAATGCTGCGATGCCTGATGATGCGATGATCCGCATACCGGTTTCTGACGGTCGCAAGATCTACCCTGTAGTGCTCAACATCAAGAAGGTTGTTGAGTCAGAGGGACGTGAGCTCGTGCGCGCTATCAGCAAGAGCATCGTTCTTTACAGGATCGATGACTGCTGGAAAGAGCATCTCCGTGATATGGACGATCTCAAGCAGTCTGTTCAGAACGCGACTTACGAGCAGAAGGATCCGCTCCTCATCTATAAGTTCGAGAGCTTCAACCTCTTCAGCCAGATGCTTGAGGATATGAACAAGGATGTTCTTGCATTCCTTCTCCGTGCTCATATTCCGCTTCGTGACGGCTCTACAGCGCAGGCTCCTGCGCAGCCGCGCAAGCCTGACATGAGCCAGATGAACACCAGCAGGACTGACCTTGTGACTAACGGCGGAGAGCCTAAGAGCAAGATGCCTGTGCATGTGGAGAAGCAGGTGGGACGCAATGATCCGTGCCCATGCGGCTCCGGCAAGAAGTTCAAGAACTGCCACGGCAAGCCGCAGGCGTAGCCTTTGGGGCCGGTTTGACCGTCACGGTTGCATGGCCGTCATCCCCGACCTGATCGGGGATCCCATACGTCATTGCGAGGAGGGACGAAGTCCCGACGTGGCAATCTTTAATTATGAAACAATAAATTAAAACATTATACTATGGCAAAGACAGAACCAGTAGTAAACGTAAATTCCATCAGCCGTATCTCTGCGGGCACAGTCATCAAGGGTGAGATCCTCTCTCCGACCGACATCCGTATCGACGGTACTTTCGAGGGACGTGTACAGTCTAAGGGACGCGTCGTGGTAGGCGAGTCCGCTACGATCAAGGGTGACATCGTTTGCGAGAACATCGACCTTTGGGGCAAGGTTGAGGGCAACCTTTTCGTGAAGGATACCCTCTCTCTCAAGGAGGGTTGCGTAGTTGACGGCAACCTGCACATCCGTCGCCTCGCAGTCGAGCTAGGAGCAACCTTCAACGGCAACTGCAAGACCATCACCGAGACCGAGTTCAACAAGCTCGCCGGTGTCGACGCCGCCGCTCAGCCAAAGCCAGCCCAGCCGCAGCAGGCTCGCGCTAACTAGTCAGCTCTGACAAGTGAACAATAAAAGGGTCCGATCATCGAAGATCGGACCCTTTTATTGTGGAGATGGGCGGACTCGAACCGCCGTCCAAACACCGCACCAGACAGCTTTCTACACGCTTAGTCTTCCTTTGGTTTTCGACGCGCGGCTGCCGGGAGACGGGCTATCGTGCGCTTATCCTCTAAATCTTAGCGGAGCTTAAAGGAGTCACTCCGAGCATCCGGTTTGGATGATACCCCGGTTTCCAGCCAGAACCGGCCTAAAGGCTGGAGGGATACTCGTCGGCGACGCAGCCTTGGCGCCGCGGATTAAGGTAGTGTGCTTAGCAGACTACGCAGCGAGTGCATAAGAGTTGTTGCCAACTATAAGTTCGAAAGCTGAGATTAACGGGCAAACTTCCGACGCCCGGCGTGCTTACCGCCCAATGTCTGATGCTGTCAAAACCAAAACATCCCCATTGAACTGTTTATTTAATTTCGCCCCTTGTGTGTGGCTGCGAGTCTCTCGCTGCTAGGGCAAATCCCAAATTTTTGATCATTCGGGACTGCAAATATAGCAATTAATACGCGAGTTCTGCAAAAATGTTTGAAAAAAGTGAAATAAAATTTGCAAGTTTAAAAAATGTCCGTATATTTGCAGTCCTGTTTCGGGAGCATAGCTCAGTTGGTTTAGAGCATCTGCCTTACAAGCAGAGGGTCGGGGGTTCGACTCCCTCTGCTCCCACCAAAAGCCTCGCAGTTTTACTGCGGGGCTTTTTCCGTTTCTAACCTCGCTTTTCGGGTCTCTCTGCAAGACATTTTCATTTACAATGACACGGCCGGTAATGATGCCACACGTCCCTCAGCAGACTTTTGTCGTGTCCTTCTGCAAGTCGACTAATCCATTTGACCGATGTTCCTGAAGGGGATTTTTGTCTGCCCTTTAGTGACGTTGAATCTGTATAAGTAACTGTCCAGTAAATCTTTGTGAGATTGAAGGCGTCCTTGTACTCCGGCTTGCAGGTACGGAGCTTCGCAGCGGCCTACGGCAAATGCCGCATAGACCGTCACATCCTTGAGTCCATTACCTCTGTCCGCAAGTGCCTGCGAGAGGACCTCCGGAACGGATGTGCTGCCCTGGATGTATATGTTGTCACCTGACATTTGCACACCTTGGCCGCTAATGCTCCCTCAAACGTCCAAGGTATATATAAAAAGGTTCAATTTAGAAGTTTTCATGAACACCTCGGTCGCAAAATGACCGGAAAACGTCCAAGGTATTCAGATTGCAAAAAGGCGGAGACGCTCTTCGAACATATCGAACTGCTCCGGACGGTTGAGCTGGGACACGCAGATGCGGACTCCCGGCTGGCGGCTTCCTGTGCTTGACAATGCAATCGTAGCCATTCCGTAGCGGATCATCTCGGCCATGAGCTCGCCGCTTGACATGCCCTTGTAACCCACCGTGTAGAATACTTCGTTCTTAAAGGGTTAAGAATCTTGACCTTTAGGGACGGGGTATGCTTATGGGTTTTGACTGACGGTTAGTGTGTGGTTGTGCTTAACTTCCTGTGTGTGAGGGAGTTGTTGAAAGTACTTGCTGCAAAAGTGGAGCAAGGAGAATTAGGAAGTGATTGGTGCTCAGGGAGTTGGGCGTTGCGTGTTTTTAGGGGGGGTGTTAGATCTCAGGTGTGCCGTCCATGTTTTGGGCGGTTTTTGTGGACGGGAGTGCGGTTTTGGGGTGTGCCGTCCATGTTTTGGGCGGTTTTTGTGGACGGGAGTGGGGTTTTGGGGTGTTCCGTCCACGTTTTGGGAGGTTTTTGTGGACGGGAGTGCGGTTTTGGGGTGTGCCGTCCATGTTTTGGGTGGTTTTTGTGGACGGGAGTGGGGTTTTGGGGTGTTTCGTCCACGTTTTGGGAGGTTTTTGTGGACGGGAGTGTGGTTTTTGGGCGGCGTTTGGGCTAGGTTTTGGGTGTGTCTGGAGGAGGGGCTATTCTAAAGAATAGAGGGTTGGTTTTGTGGGGGATTGTTGCTATCTTTGCATGATTTATATCTTGTCCGTAGTGTGTCTTGGTGTGAGGGGATCTTGAATCGGGTTCATGTGGACCTCGTGGGAAGTGTAAGGGTGAATGTAAGGGACAGTGTGAAGGGTCATGCAGGGGACCTATGTGGGAATGGATGGAGAGGTTGGTAGGGAGTTTGTAAGGGACACGCGGCGGTGGGGTAGATGGCGTGAAAAACAAAAAATAAAGCAATATATGACATCCAGAAAAAACATTCTGATTGCGCTGATGGTGGCGCTTGTGGCGGTGGTCTCTTGCGGACAGGTAAAGGACATCGCTTATTTCCAGAACAAGGTGGTGGATCAGCCTGAGGCTATCGACAAGCATGCGGGTATCGTGATCCAGCCTAAGGACATGCTCTCTATCGTGGTTTCGAGCAGGAATCCTGAGCTTGTGGCTATGTTCAACCTCCCTGTGATCAGCTACCAGGCCGGATCTGAGGTCGTAGCGGGAGCGGGCCAGCAGAGGCTCATGGGATATGTGGTCGACAACGATGGAAACATCGACTTCCCGGTTCTCGGACCGATCAAGGTTGCGGGCCTCACAAGATGGGAGCTCTCGAACCTCATCAAGGACAAGCTCATCAAGGACGGCCTCCTCACAGATGCAGTGGTGACAGTCGAGTTCATGAACTTCAAGGTCTCTGTCATCGGTGAGGTGAATTCTCCGGGAACATACACCCTCACAAACGACAAGGTCACAATCCTCCAGGCGATCAGCCTTGCGCGTGACCTGACCATCTTCGGAGAGCGCGAGAACGTGTGCGTGATCCGCGAGAGAGAGGGCGAGCGAGTGATCTACGAGATCAACCTGTGCGACGTGAGCATGTTCAATTCGCCTGCATACTATCTCCAGCAGAACGACGTGGTATACGTCCAGCCAAGCCAGATCAAGGCACGCCAGTCTACAACTGACGACAAGGCACTCAGACTTACAAGCATCTTCGTATCCGGAGGCTCCCTCCTGGTGTCGATCGCGGCACTTATCGTTAACCTCGTAAGATAACGTCAACCTCGTCAGATAAACAGAAAACAATCAAGTCATGACTGAAAACTATAACACAACCAACAACACATTCCTCCAGGAGGACGAGTCATCGATCCAGCTCATCGACCTGTGGCACATGATATGGGACCACAAGTGGTGGTACGTGGGCTCGGTGATCGTATGTATCCTCTTCGCAGGATTCTACCTCTACCGCACTCCGGACACATACACCAGAAGCGCCAAGGTCATCATCGACGAGAGTGACCAGGATGCAACGATGCGTAACCTCGGTGTAGCATCGGCAAACATGATGCGTCTTCGCAGTTTCAACAGCGTCGAGAACGAAATGGTGGCCCTCTCGTCACCTGACCTCATGCAGGTCGTGGTCGAGAGACTCAACCTCCAGACAAGATACGTCGAGAAGCAGCTCCTCAGGGACGTGGAGCTCTACACCAACACACCGGTTGAGATGGTTCTCGCAGGCGGCAACCCGCAGGGCGGATTCTCGCTCACACTCTCTCCTGCTGGCAATGGTAAGGTCGCTCTGTCAGACTTCCAGATCCGTGACGAGAAGATCAAGAAGCAGATCGTGGGATCATTCGGTGACACTCTCCAGACACCTGTCGGATCCCTCGTCATCCTTGACAACGTCCGCAACGACTCCGAGTTCATCCACCCGATCAGGACCTCATGGGCAAACAGCATGGCTGTAGCCAAGGGATACAGCAGCAAGCTGAACATTTCGCTTGCCGGCAAGGAGTCATCTGTGATTGTGATCTCGATGAACGACACATACCCAAGCCGCTCATCATCGATCATTAGCAGCCTCATCGACGTCTACAACGAGGTGTGGATCGCCAACAAGAACAGGTCGGCAATCAACACCACCGAGTTCATCAACGAGAGACTCGTGGTCATCGAGCAGGACCTCGCGGCAGTAGAGGAGGCCCTCAAGAAATACAAGTCAAGCAACAACCTTACAGACATCAAGGCTGTAGCGCAGAACTACCTCGAGGAGTCAAGCCACTATGCAACAAAGGCATTCGAGGTGAATAACCAGATATCGATCGCCAAGTTCATCAGGGACTACCTCAATGACCCTGCGAACAGCATGTCACTGATCCCTTCTAACCTCGGCCTCACAAGCGGCTCGGTAGAAACCCAGATCAAGGAATACAACGAGATCGTCCTCCAGAGAGACCGTCTCCTGACAGGCAGCGGCGAGAACAACCCTCTCATCACTGACCTCAACGCATCCCTCGCTTCGATCCGCTCCGCGATCCTCCGCTCGGTCGAGAACCTCATCGCAACCCTCGACCTCCAGCTCGCAAAGATCCAGAGCCAGGAGCAGCAGATCCTCGCAAGAATGTCATCAAGCTCAGGCCAGGAGCTCCAGCTCCTCTCGATCGAGCGTCAGCAGCAGATCACCCAGAACCTGTACATGTTCCTCCTCCAGAAGCGTGAGGAGAACGAGCTCGCAGCCCTGATCAACGTCGGCAACACACGCGTGATCATGAACCCTAACGGTTCAAGCAACCCTGTTGCCCCTAACAAGATGATGATCCTCTTCGCTGCACTCGTGCTCGGTATGGGTATTCCGTTCGCGGTATACTTCCTCAAGAGGATGCTCGATAACACTGTCAAGACAAAGGGCGACCTCGGACACCTCTCGGTGCCGTTCCTCGCAGAGATCCCTCGCTACGTCAGAAAGGAAGACCGCTTCAAGAAGTTCAATCCGTTCAAGGATGAGCATGATATCACGATGACCAAGATCATCGTTGAGCCGGGCAGCCGCGACATGATGAACGAGGCATACCGCGTCCTCAGAACCAACCTCGACCTGATGATCGGTAAGAAGGCCGGATCAACAGTATTGATGTTCACATCATTCAACCCTGCGGCCGGTAAGACCTTCACCGTAATGAACATCGCAGCCAGCATGGCCCTCAAGGGCGCAAGAGTCGCTCTGGTCGACCTCGACCTCCGCAAGGCGTCCCTCAGCAAGGCCCTCGGCATTGAGCACAGCGGCGCGGCGGCATACCTCAACGGCAAGTCAGCGGACTACAGACAGAACCTCGACGAGATCCAGCCAGGCCTCTTCGTCCTCCCTGTCGGAACCCTTCCGCCGAACCCGACAGAGCTTCTCCTCTCTGACAACTTCAAGACCATGATCGAGCAGATGAGAAGCCAGTTCGACTACATCTTCCTCGACTGTCCGCCGATCGACCTCGTGGCCGACTCGAGCATCATCACCGAGGCTGTCGACATGACCGTATTCGTGATGAGGGCAGGACTGATGGACAAGCGCATCCTTCCTGTCATCGAAGACCTCTACAAGTCGAAGAAGTACAACCACATGACCATGATCCTCAACAGCGTGGACATCCAGTACAAGAAGTACGGCTACGGACGCTCCGGCTACGGATATGGCTACGGCTACGGAAACGAAGACGAAAAATAAATAATCATGGGAATCATCGACATATTCAAGAAAAAGCAGTCGTTCATGACGGCCGGAGTCCTCAAGGGGACCACCGACCGTCATTCCCACATACTATACGGGGTGGATGACGGCATAGCGACCCTCGAAGATTCCCTCGCAGTCCTGGCATTCCAGGAAGAGGCCGGCATCACCGACGTATGGTGCACCCCTCACATCATGGAGGACACCCCGAACACCACTGACGGCCTCCGTCAGCGTTTCGCAGAGCTCCAGCGGGCATACACCGGCGGCATCCGCCTCCACCTTGCGGCGGAGTACATGCTCGACAACCTCTTCGACGCACGCCTTGAGGCGGGTGACCTCCTCACGATGGAAGGCGACACGGTCCTTGTCGAGACATCGACCTGGAATCCACCTCCGGGCCTGTACGACGCCTTCCGCAACCTCCAGAAAGCGGGTTACCATCCGCTCTTCGCCCACCCCGAGCGCTACCGCTACCTGTCCGAGACAGGCTACGAGAATCTCCACAAGATGGGCATACAGTTCCAGATGAACCTGGGATCCATACTCGGATACTACGGAGACACGGCCAAGGCAAAGGCCGAGTTCCTCCTCGAAAAAGGCTGGTACAGCGCCCTCGGAAGCGACTGCCACCGCCTCAAGACCATAAAGGAACACTACACCCGCGACACCCTCACGGCCAGTGTCCTGAAACATTTGACCAGATTGTCAATATAACCTTGTCAGTAATGATGTAGTACGTCATTGCGAGGAGGGACAAAGTCCCGACGTGGCAATCTTTAAAACAAACCAAAAAGAATTGTTGCTGGACAGTACAAGACCAATTGGTAAAACCCTAAATACACCTTCTGGACGCCCGGAGACCACCTCTGCGGGTGTCCTACCTCAGTGGCATGTCCTTCGTGCGACCTACGCTAGAGAACTGAAAGTGCAGGACCAGCTTCGTGAGCACGGCATCCGCACCTTCATCCCGATGACATGGCACAAGTCCGATCCGGCGACCGGCAAGCAGAAGACCCTCGTCCCAGCCATAACCGGCCTGGTCTTCGCCCAAGCCACAAGAGAAGCCCTCGACGCATACATCCGCAGCTTCGGCGACGCCCGCCCCGTCAACTACTACTGGGACCGCACCGCAAACCGCCCCCTCACCGTCCCTGACAAGGCCATGGAAGACTTCATAGCCATCGCCTCGACCATGGACCCAGACCTGATCTACCTCACCGAGATCAGCGACAAGCTCCGTGAAGGCCAGAAGGTCATCGTCAAGGAAGGCCCCTTCAAAGGCGTTGAAGGCAAGGTCGTCCGCATCCGCAAATCCCGCCGCATCATGGTCGAGATCCCCGGCATGCTCGCCGTCGCCTCGACTTATGTGGGGGTGGGGAATGTTGAAATTATTTAAACCCTAACATTATGGGAAGACTAATAAAGATTCTTAACCAGTACGTAAGCAAGTATATCAGCACGCGTGTAATTTTCGCTGTCGATATGATTTTGTCATTCCTGGCATCACTGCTTGCGATCCTTGCCACCAAGCTCTTCATTCCGATAGACCTTCTTGGCGCAGGTTCGGCCACAATATGGCTTTCGACCTCATTGGTGGCCTCATTCTTTCTGATCTGGTCCCTCAGGACCTACAGGATCATCATCCGCCACATGACCATCAGAGAGTTCGGCCGCTTCGTCCTCCTCTCCTTCTTCAAGGTCCTCGTGCTCGGATTCGTATACGGCGTCGCAGTAGCAGCGGACACAAGCCTCTGCGTGCTCATGGCCTCAGACTTCCTCCTTACCTTCGCCGGCTTCTTCTTCCTCAGAATGGCCATGCTCCTGGCGTACGATTATGTCAAGGAGAGAATGGACGTCAGAAAGAACACATTCAACGTCCTCATCTATGGCGTAGGCGTAAAGTCAGTATCGCTCATTCCACGCCTGCAGGACTCCTCGCATTATAACATCGTCGGCTTCCTCCAGTACGGTAAAAGCAATGTCTCACACGTCATCTCAGAGAAGAAAACCTTCTACGTAAGCACAGAACAGGAGTTTGACGACGCCATAGCGGCTGTAGACGCAGACGCCATCCTCTTCGCTACAGAGGAAGATGCCCGTCTCGAGAAAGACCGCATGATCAAGTATGCGATTGACTTGGGCATCAAGATGCTCTTCGCTCCGCCTATCGACGAGATGGTAGACGGCAAGCCGAACCATTCCCTCAGAAACATCGAGATCGAGGACCTTCTCATGCGTCCGGAAATCAAGATCTCCATGGAAGAGATAATCGACAACTTCAAGGGCAAGACAGTCATGGTTACCGGAGCAGCAGGATCGATCGGATCCGAGCTCTGCCGCCAGCTCGCAACCTTCGGAATCAAAGAGCTTGTGCTCTATGATAACTCCGAGACTCCTATGCACAACCTCAGGCTCGAGCTTGAAGAGAAGTTCCCTGAACTCAACTTCATCCCAGTGATCGGAGACGTCCGTCTCCTCCCACGCCTGGACTATGCATTCAGAAAATGGAGACCACAGGTAGTCTTCCACGCAGCGGCATATAAGCACGTTCCTCTCATGGAGGAGAACCCATGCGAAGCGGTTCTTGTTAACGTAGCAGGTTCACGCAACGTCGCAGACAAGTGTATCGAGTACGACGTAGAGAAGATGGTCATGGTATCTACCGACAAGGCGGTCAACCCGACAAACATCATGGGCTGCACCAAGCGCCTGGCCGAGATCTACGTCCAGTCCATGGGACTCGCCATGGAGCAGAGCAAGAAGGCCGGCAAGACCAAGTTCGTGACCACACGCTTCGGAAACGTCCTCGGCTCCAACGGCTCAGTTATCCCACGCTTCCGCGAGCAGATCGCAAAGGGCGGCCCTGTAACAGTGACCCATCCGGAGATCACCCGCTTCTTCATGACCATCCCAGAGGCCTGCCGCCTCGTAATGGAAGCAGCGACGATGTCTACCGGCAACCAGATCTTCGTCTTCGACATGGGCGAGTCAGTCAAGATCGACGACCTCGCACGCAGGATGATCCAGCTCGCCGGCTTCACCCCTGACAAGGATATCAAGATCGAATACAGCGGCCTCCGCCCAGGCGAGAAACTCTACGAGGAAGTCCTCTCCAACAACGAGAACACCCTCCCAACCGACCACAACCGCATCCGCATAGCCAAGGTCCGCGAATACGACTACGCCGACGCCCTTGCAGGTGTTGACGAGCTTGAGCGTCTTTCACGCGAGGTTGAGATTCCTGCCATGGTTAAGCTGATGAAGGATATTGTGCCGGAGTTTATATCTAAGAATTCGAGGTTTGCGGAGTTTGATAAATAATGCAATTCTAATTCATATTTCATTTTTAAAATGAATCAACTAAAGTCAGGCGTAGTTTTAAATTACATATTAATTCTTTTCAATACTCTAGTAGGTCTGGTTTATACTCCATATATGCTACGCATGATGGGGCAGAGTGAATATGGGTTATATGCATTGGTTGCATCTGTAATATCATATCTTACAATTCTTGATTTAGGTCTAGGTAATGCAGTAATACGATATACTGCTAAGTTTCGAGCAGAGAATAAAATGCAAGAACAGTATGAAATGTTTGGAATGTTTTTTATTCTCTATCTAGCTATTGGAATTATAGCTCTCTTTGCCGGCTGTGCTTTATGTTTCAATGTTGACTCTATATTTGGCTCAACAATGACAATCGCAGAGTTAGAGAAAGCACGTATTATGCTGATAATGCTTGTTTTTAATCTGGCTTTTACATTTCCTATGAGCATTTTTGGATCCATAATCACAGCATATGAAAGGTTTGTTTTTCCTAGGATTGTAACAATCATAAGAATTATCTTGAATACTATAGTCATGGTTGTTTTGTTGAAAATGGGTTATAGAGCAATAGCAATGGTTATCGTTCAAACTGTTTTCAACCTTCTTACCTTATGTTTAAACTATATTTATTGTAAGAAAAAACTTCATATCAAGATTTGTTTCGGAAAGTTCAATTGGAGTTTGCTAAAAGAAATCGCAATATATTCGTTTTGGATTTTTTTGAATGTAATTATGGATAAAGTATACTGGAGCACAGGACAATTTGTTTTAGGGGCGCTGGTCGGCACGATTGCAGTTTCAGTATTTGCTGTGGCAATTCAGTTGCAACATCTATACATGCAATTCTCCTCTGCTATTTCAAGTATATTTTTACCTAAAGTTACCGCATTAGTCGCATCTGCAAGTAGTGATAAAGAGATTTCAGATTTGTTTATTAGAACAGGTCGAATTCAGTTTATTGTGATGGCATTTATACTATCTGGTTTTGTCGTTTTTGGAAAACAATTTATTTTACTTTGGGCTGGTGTAGAGTATGTCGATGCCTATGTAAT
Source organism: Bacteroidales bacterium (assembly GCA_017631875.1). The sequence continues at coordinate 24,638 of JAGBSL010000078.1, forward strand.
TTGCATTCTATTTTTTGTTTCACTGTTGATTCCACTGATTCAAAATTTAGGAATTACAATACTTCAGGCTAGGAATCAGATGAAATTTAGAAGCCTTTCTTATATAGTAATAGCAGTATTTGCCTTATTGCTACAGATCGTATTTGCAAAGAAATGGGGTGGAATAGGTTGTGCAATAGCTGTTTCTGGTGCATTATTATTAGGCCAAGGACTTATTATGAATATATACTATACATTAAGGCAGGGAATTAACATATTAGAGTTTTGGAGGGAAATATTAAAGATGTCGATTGTTCCAGTGACTTTCATCTTAATTTCTTTGTTTGTTTTTCAACATATTAAACTGACTAACTGGTTAAGTTGGATTGCGGCCGTTATAGGATATTCTTTACTTTATATCCCTCTTTTCTGGAAATTTAGCATGAATCAATACGAACGAGCTATCATACTAACTCCAATTAAAAAGATATTCCAAAAAATCTTTAAATGATAAGAATCTCCGATAAACACAATTGTTGTGGATGTTCTGCGTGTGTACAGATTTGTCCAAAACAGTCTATAACCTGTGAATATGATAGGCAAGGATTTTTCTATCCAATCGTAAATGAGGCTACTTGTATCAACTGTGGTTTATGCGAGAAAGTATGTCCTGTACTTAATCATAGTACAGCCAAGTTACCTTTAGAGGTGTATGCGGCTTTGAATATTAATCCAGATATTCGTAGAAATAGTTCATCAGGAGGAATTTTTACTAATTTAGGTGAATGGGTGATCACACAAGGAGGCGTAGTTTTTGGTGCTTCTTATGATGATAAATGGTTGGTTGAACATACATGTGTTGAGTCTGTTGAAGGTTTGATAAAACTAATGGGGTCAAAGTACCTTCAAAGTAGGATTGGAAATTCATATATACATGTACGCCAATTTTTGGAAAGCGGAAGAATCGTGTTATTTACTGGTACCCCTTGCCAAGTTGCAGGTCTAAAAAGATTCTTGAGGAAAGAATATGACAATCTAATAACAGTAGATATAGTTTGCCATGGAACTCCAAGTCCCCTTGTGTGGCAAAAGTATTTAGAGCACATTTTAGGTGAAAAGTATTCAAACATTATTAAGAATATAACTTTTAGAGATAAGTCAACCGGTTGGAAAAAGTATAGTTTTGTAGTGCATGGTAATGATACCATAGAAAGGATTACAAGTGAAAGTGCTACAGGAACGATATTGTTTTCAGAAACATTAGATAAAAATCTCTTTATGCAGTCATTTTTAAAAAACCTATCGATACGACCGTCATGTACTCAATGTCCAGCAAAATCTGGACGATCAGGAAGTGATATAACTTTAGGTGATTTTTGGGGTATAGGGAATGTTCATCCAGAATGGGATGACGACAAAGGTACTTCGCTTGTTCTTATTAATAGTAATAAGGGTAAATCACTTCTGTTTTCATGTGCTGAATCGTTATCTTTATTAGCAACGAACTATCATGTTGCATTGAAAGGCAACCCGTCTATTAAATTTAGTAGTAGAGCAAGTAAATACTCTTCAAAGTTTTGGGAGTGTTTCTATTCTTCAGGCTTCGCTGAAGTCCCAGTGATTATAAGAAAATGTAGACCTTCAATTTTAAAGAAGTGTAAATCATTATTCATTTATTACTATCGTGCTGTTTGTAAAAGAATTATAAGCAAATGAGAATTGGAATAAATACGCAAATGCTTGCTACCAATTATGGTGGTATACTTCAAAATTTTGCTCTTCAAAAAGTACTTAAAAATTTAGGACACGAGGTTGTAACTTTTGATATAGGTAAATACTCTTGGTTCGAATGGATTATAGATTCATCTAAAGTTTTGGTCAAGAAAATCCTTGGAAGGAAATCAACCTTTAACAAGTCACCTATATATAGAAAAAAAATAGAGTCACCTCTAAGAAGATTTGTATATAAGAATATAAGTTTGACTACGCCAAGGACTAAGTTTCTTCATAGAGGGCTTATATCTAAATATGCCATAGACACGATTATAGTTGGTAGCGATCAAGTTTGGCGACCTTGTTATAATAAGCGAATAGAAGATATGTTTCTGGCATTTGCGCAAGATGACAAAGTCAGGAAGATTGCATATGCTGCATCATTTGGAACAGATTTCTGGGAATTCACTCCATTTCAGACAAAGAAATGTTCTAGTTTGGCTATGAATTTTCACGCAATTTCTGTTAGAGAGAAAACAGGAGTTGAATTATGTGATAAATATTTAGGCGTAAAGGCTACACATGTTCTTGATCCAACGCTTTTATTATCAGTTGAGGATTATACGACTTTATGTACCTCTATACCCAAACGTGCTCCATTTGTATTTGCTTATATATTAGATAAAAGCGATGCTATAGAAACAAAAATACGTGCTTTTGCAACTTCACAAGGACTAGACTGTGTTATTTTAAGCGCAGGAAGGGAAATTGATCATAATGATTCTATAGAAAAGTGGCTTTCAAATTTCAGGGATGCTAAGTACGTTATAACAGATTCTTTCCATGGGACAGTCTTTTCAATCATTTTCAACAAAGATTTCAGTGTAATAGGAAATTCGCAAAGAGGAAATAGTCGCTTTAGTAGTTTGCTTGATTTGTTAGGACTTCAGGATCAATTTTTACTTGAGTTCTCTTGTATTCCTTGTTCTGTTAATTGGAAGCATGTAAGTGCCGTATTAGACGTAGCGAAACAAGAATCTTTATCCTGGTTAATTTCGTCATTAGAATAAATATGTGTCCCTTAGTTAGTATTATAGTGCCAGTTTATAATGTTGAGAAGTATTTATCAACATGTATAAATAGTATTTTGTCCCAATCGGTTTTAGATTGGGAGTTGTTGTTAATTGATGATGGCAGTAATGATCGTTCAGGCTTTATATGTGATGATTATTCTCAGATAGATCCGCGAATTAGAGTTTTTCATTTAACAAACGGTGGAGTAAGTAATGCTAGGAACTTAGGTATTGACAATGCTAGGGGAAAGTGGTTGTGTTTTGTGGATGCTGACGATTGTTTGGATAGTAGGTCAATAGATTTATGTCTCAAGTACGAAGATTGTGATTTAATTCGCTTTTCGATGGAATATGTTTATAGTGAGGAAAGTGTTAATAATCGTTCATATAACTTAACTTCTTATACTTCCAAAAGTGATTTTTTATATGATATAATCTCTCGTAACACGATATTGGGAGTTTGTGCAGGTTTTTATAAACGTGATTTATTTGAACAATATAAAATTAGATTTAATCCAGAAATTTCTTTGGGTGAGGACTGGTTAGTTTTTGCACAACTTGTTTATAGGGCAAACCTTTTTGCTGTCGATACAAACTGTTATTATAAATATAATAAACAGAATGACGCATCTTGTACCCATGCAATGAGTCTCGCAAAACTCTCTTCATTAAATATGGCTAGTACAATTATTTGCGAAATGTTTAGTGGGAATCTTTGCAATTTGCGTACTGCTAAAGCGATATCTTCTTGTAGAGCAAAAATTGGCTATCAGATATTTCTTTCTAAAGTACTCGATGATTCTGATTTCATTTGCTTAAAAAAGCAAATGAAATTATCACTCAAAGAAATTTTAATATCAGATTTAGAGATTCAACAAAAAGTTCTACTAATACTGGTTTTAATAGGCTGTAGGAAAATTATATTCAAATTATTACGCAGTTAATTTATGATAAATCTTTTCGCAAATAAGAAATTTATATTTTCCATCTTCCTAATAGTTGTTTTATTGCTATTAAGGGATGTTCTAGATATAAATATAAGCCAATATATAATCTTTGGGGCAATGTTAGTGACTGTTAGTTTGTTGCCTTATTATGATGCACTTTACTATACGTCATTTGCCTGTGGGATAATTAGTGGAGTAAATGCATATTTCTTGTTATTTGCGTATATAATTTTAATACTCAAGGATAAAAAGCCGCCAACGATTATTCAAATTTTACCTCTATTATTTTTTCTAGTTTTGGAGCTTATTAATAACGTTTTTTGGACTAATGATATAAGCTTTGCTCAATATTTACTATATGGTTCATATTTAGCTATATTTTTCTATTTCTCTTTTGTAAAGGACACACCTGAGGTTTATCAGAGGATTGTCACTTCGTTTATAATTGGATTAGCGGTTACTTTAATATTCGTATCAATTGGAATTCTAGAGAATCCTCAGCTGTTGATGATGGATGAATCTATGAGTCGTGGTAAGATGGGTTTTGCTGAAGATCTTTCGTCAACTCATTTTGTCTTGAATGCTAATAATATAGCATATTTTTCTTGTACTATATTGGCATTTTTATTTTTGGGATATAAATCACTAGGCTGTTCCAAATTAGTTTATTATATATTGTTATTAGTCGCTCTTATATCCGGATTGCTATCCCAATCTCGAACTTGGATTTTTATAGTTTTTATAGGTGGTTTTCTTATGCTTCTTTCCTCTGATTTAAAGCAAAAGATCAGACTTGTAATAGGCATTTTTGTGATGCTGGCAATTGTTGCAATTTCTGCTAGCGAATTGATGGATTATATTCTGACAGGTGTTATGAATCGTTTTGAAGCAGAAGATATTGGTACTGCAGGTGGAAGAACTGAGATTTTTGCTAAATATAATGAATTTATGTTTAGTAATCCGAGGTATATGTTAGGAGGTACTGGTGTATTGAAATACAGAGAGGTTGCTCATATTACGAATTCTTGTCATAATGGTACTCAGCAAGTATTTGTCAGTTATGGTTTAATTGGACTTCTTTTCTTATTTCTATTTATTGCGAAATCATTTAAGTTGCGATGCAATCAGTGTACAATAGTTAACTACATATCATCAATCGTTCCCTTTCTTTTTATTCAAAGTATTCAATTTATAAATCCACACTACTTGATGTTTCCTATTGCAATGTCTGCTTTGATTTTGCGCGTTCCTCAAAAGCCTATTAATCGGATTGTCTAAAATATGTAATTCCTATTTTTATAAAAGTCATGAAATTATTGTTTTATATACATGGGTTAACGGGTGGTGGAGCTGAACGTGTTATGGCAACACTTATGAATGCTTTCGTGAAGCAAGGTCATAAAGTATGTGTTGTTTATACCTCATGCACAGATAAGTCTGTATATCCTCTAGACAATAGAATTGAAGAAGTATTTATGTTGAATGCTTGTTCTAGAAAATCATCTAGTTTGCTGGATAAAATTTATCGAAGAATATGGAAATATTTTGCAATCCGTAAAACGGCAAAGGAATATAAACCAGATTTTGTCATCAGTTTTATTCGTGCGCAGAATAATGATGTTTTGTTGTCATTATTAGGCTTAGGATATCCTATAATTGTAGGAGATCATACTAATGTAAATCGCGAATATCCCATCATCACAAAGATTTTAACTAAATTGCTATATCCTACCGCAAGCGCGATTACAATGATTACTGAGTGCGATTATGAGAAATGGAAAAACAAATATAAGCATGTTTACTATTTACCAAATCCTAGTGAAATTAAGATAAATAGTCAAGTAACGCAGAGGCAAAGAGTGGTATTGGCCGTAGGACGTGTTAATGCGTGGAAAATAAAAGGATTTGACAACTTAATAAAGGCATGGGGAAAAATCAAAGATAAGTTCCCAGATTGGAAATGTCAGATTGCTGGATTGTATAGTGAAAATAGTTTGTATGAACTGCAACTCCAAGTAAGGCAAGAGGATTTTTGTTCAGTTGATTTCCTTGGATTTAGATCAGATATACACGAGTATATGCAATCATGCGAAGTGTTTTGTTTGTCATCTCGACTAGAGGGTATGCCTATGGCTTTACTTGAAGCACTTAATCTAGGATGTGCATGTGTATCATTTGATTGTTATACCGGACCTAGGGAAATGATATCACATGGTATAAATGGATTATTAGCAGAAGATCAAAATGTAGATGATTTGGCAAATAAATTGGAGCAGTTATTATTGGATGATAAGCTTAGAAATCAATTTCATTCGATAGCGCCGGAGTCGATAGCACGCTATTCTACAGTAAATGTAGTGGCAATGTGGAATAAAATGTTTGAAGATTTATGTCTTAAATCATAAAGTCATCTCTAATGGTATTATTAACGGTCTCTTGAATTAGTTTGTTAGGTATTTTAAATTGTTAATAATCAATAGATAAAAGGTAAATTTTGATGAGTTTGACCGAATAGATGTTCATATAGAAATTAAATACGTGAAACGAATTCTATTAATTACAGAAAGTTTAGGTTCTGGAGGTGCCGAAAGGCAGATATGCGGACTTGCAGTGATGTTAGCAAAGTCTGGATATGATTGTCGTCTTATTACATATGTTGAAAATCAATTTTATGAACCTTATTTGCGTGATAACAATGTAGATTATGAGTTAGTGCCTGAATTATGTAGTAGGATTTACCGTGTCATTCGTCTAGCAAGGTATATAAATCAATATAATCCAGACATTGTAATATCGTATCTGCCTTCTGTTAATATCACGATGTGTTTGGCTAAACTCTTTATAAAAGCCAAGCTTATTGTATCTGAACGTAACAATAACATTGGCTTGACCTTAAGAGACAGAATTCAATTTAACCTTTATCGATTAGCTGATGTGATCGTTCCTAACTCAAACAGTCAAGGACATTTCATCAGCAGAAATTTCAGATTCCTGACACCTAAAATAGTTCCTATTATCAATTTTGTAGATGTGAAGCGTTTTGTCCCTGTAGCCAGAACGAAGGAAAATGATGTCCTGTCTTTTATAACAGTTGCACGCTATACTTCTCAGAAAAATGTATTGACCTTCTTGGAGGTTGTCAAAAAAGTTAAAGACGCAAAGTTAAACGTGCATTTTGATTGGTATGGAAGTAAAGTATATGACAAGTCGTACTATTCATTGGTAGAAGAGAAATTCAAGATGTTAGATCTTGCTGACTATATGACATTACATGATCCTTGTCATGAAATTGATAAGTTGTATCAGCAATCAGATGTCATGTGTCTTCCAAGTTTATTTGAAGGATATCCAAACGTTGTGGTAGAAGCAATGTCAAGCGGTTTGCCAGTAATCTGTTCTGATCGTTTTGAGAACCCTTTTATTGTTAAAAATAATATAAACGGATTTCTATTTGATCCGGAGGATGTCGATGACATCTTTTCTAAAATTGTGAAGATTGCTAACATTTCAAGTAATGAAAGAAAGCAGATGGGGGTTAAGAATCGTGAAGCCTGTTTGGGGCGCAACTCAGAAGACGCTTTCGTAAAAGCATATATAAATCTAATTGAGAATTTATAATGAGAAGATTACATTCTTCGAAAACGTCTAATGCTGCAGAAGCTTATATAAAGAATTGTTTAGATGAATAGTGCCGGCAAAATCCTAGTATTGGGATATTTTGGTTTTAATACAAATCAGTTAGATGGGCAGACCGTTAAGACAAGGGATGTGTATCGACTTGCCAGTGAGACCTATGAAAGAGTAGAGTATTATGACACGGAAGATTTTAAGTTTAGGAAATTGTCTATCCTTAAAATGTTTTGGAAGGTAATTACATGTGATACCTTGATCTATTTACCAGCACATAACAATCTAAAGTACATTTTCCCAATTATTTATTTCCTTTCACTCCTTTTTCGTTTCAAAATACATTATTTCGTTGTTGGTGGGTGGTTGAGAGAATATCTTGTAGGATTGCCAATGCATAGGAGGATGTTAAAGAGGATTTCTGGAATTCATGTTGAAACGAAGCGGCTGAAGAATGAACTGGAAGAATCATATAATTATGCAAATGTTGATGTGTTCCCAAACTTTAGGTTCTATGACTTTACTCCATCTCACACCAACCATACAAAGTTATGTTTGGTTTTTATGGCTCGCATCAATAAATTAAAAGGCTTGGACTGGATTTTTAGTTTAGCTAATTATATCGCAACACATAATCTCTCCGATAAATTTGATCTGACATTTTATGGACCAATATTTAAGGATGACCAAGAGTATTTTGAATCAGAAATTCAGAAGTATTCATTTGCTAAATATGCTGGGCCACTTCAGCCTAATGATATATATAGCGCTTTGAATAACCATGATGTGCTTCTCTTGCCAACTCACTATTATACGGAAGGACTACCAGGGTCTATCGTTGATGCATATATATCAGGCATTCCTGTAATAGTAACAGAATGGAAACATTCTCATGAATTTATAGATGATGGTTATAGTGGTTTTATTATACCATTTGAAAATGGAGTAGAAGAGTTGATACATAAAGTGATGTATTTAGAGGAAAATAGAGATGTCTTAAATCAATTGCAACAAAATGTGTTAAACAAGCGAATGGAGTTTCTACCTCCTTCGCTCAAAGATTTTATTGAATAATAATTTAAACAAGTGTATATATGAAAGCATGTTTCATGGGCTTAGGCTATATAGGCCTACCGACAGCAATCATCGCCGCAAAGCATGGCGTACAGGTAACAGGTGTTGACATCAATCCACGCGTCGTGGAGATGACTAATAAGGGTAAACTCCACATCATTGAACCAGGAATGGAGGAGATGCTTCAGGAAGTTGTTGCTTCCGGCGCATTGAAGGCATCTACAACTCCGGAGGTAAGCGATGCTTACTTCATGGTGGTACCTACTCCTTTCAAGGGTAATCATGAGCCAGATACATCTTATGTTGAGGCTGCTACTAGAGCTGTTCTTCCTCTTTTAAAGGAGGGTGACCTTTATGTGATTGAGTCTACTTCTCCTGTGGGTACAACTGATAAGATGGCTGCTTTGATCTTTGCAGAGCGTCCTGAACTTCAGGGTAAGATCTACATTGCGTATTGTCCTGAGCGTGTTCTTCCAGGCAACGTGATTTATGAACTTGTTCACAATGACCGTGTTATCGGTGGTATGGACGAGGCTTCTACTGATAAGGCTATCGAATTCTACAGCCAGTTTGTGACAGGTCAGCTTCATAGAACTAACTGCAAGACAGCGGAGATGTGTAAGCTTACTGAGAACTCATCACGTGACGTACAGATCGCTTTTGCAAATGAGCTTTCACTCATCTGTGACAAGGCTGGTATCAACGTTTGGGAACTCATCAATCTAGCTAACAAGCACCCGCGTGTCAACATTCTTCAGCCAGGTTGTGGCGTAGGTGGCCACTGTATCGCCGTTGATCCTTACTTCATTACAGCAGACTTCCCGATGGAGTCAAAGATCATCGCTTCTGCTCGTGAGATCAATAACTATAAGTCATTCTGGTGCGCAGAGAAGGTTCAGAACGAGATGCTTAGATTCGAACTTGAGAATGGCCGTAAGCCATGGGTAGCAATGATGGGCCTTGCGTTCAAACCAAACATTGATGACCTCCGCGAGTCTCCTGCAAAGAGCATCACCACTAAGGTAATGCAGAGCTGCAATAATGCCCAGCTTCTTATTGTTGAGCCTAATGTAGAAGAGCACAACGTCTTTAAGCTCACAAACTACAAAGAGGCATACGAGAAAGCTGATATCGTTGTTTTCCTTGTAAACCATAGAGAGTTTGCTGAACTTAACTATCGTGAGGACGTTAAGGTCCTTGATTTCTGTGGAACTTTTAAGAAATAGTCTATGAAGAAAGTTATGCTAGTCTTCGGAACCCGTCCCGAAGCAATCAAGATGGCTCCGCTTGTTAAGGAGTTCCAGAAGTACCCAGAGACATTTAAGATAATAGTCTGCGTTACCGGTCAGCATCGTCAGATGCTTGACCAGGTGCTGCAGATATTCGATATCACTCCTGACTATGACCTCAATATCATGAAGCAGGGCCAGGATCTGTATGATGTTACTGCACGTGTTCTTACAGGAATGCGTGACGTGCTCAAAGAAACTCAGCCTGATGTTGTGCTTGTACACGGTGATACAACTACATCTACTGCAGCTGCACTCGCTGCGTTCTATCAGCAGATTCCTGTAGGTCATGTCGAGGCAGGTCTTCGTACTCATAATATCTACAGCCCATGGCCAGAGGAGATGAACCGTCAGATCACAGGACGCATTGCAACATATAATTTTGCTCCAACTCCACTCAGCAAGTATAACCTTCTTCGTGAAGCTGTAGCAGAAGAATCAATCACAGTTACAGGTAATACTGTAATCGATGCTCTTTATTGGGTGGTTGATAGGATCAAGAACGATGCTTCTTTGAATGCTGAGCTTGAAGGCATCCTAAAGACTGCAGGTTATGATGTAAACAGGCTTGCAGGTGGAAAGAAACTCGTACTGATCACAGGTCATAGAAGAGAGAACTTCGGTGATGGCTTCATCAATATGTGTACAGCTATCAAGGATCTTACTGTAAAGTACCCTGATGTTGACTTCGTATACCCTATGCACCTCAATCCTAACGTACGTAAGCCAATCCACGAGGTGTTCGGAGAGGATCTCTCTAATCTTGGCAACATGTTCTTCATCGAGCCGCTTGAGTACCTCAGCTTCGTATATCTGATGGAGAAATCGACAATAGTCCTTACGGACTCAGGTGGAATCCAGGAGGAGGCTCCAGGACTTGGCAAACCGGTACTCGTTATGCGTGATACAACAGAACGTCCCGAGGCATTGGATGCTGGCACAGTTAAACTTGTGGGAACTAACTATGACATGATTGTCAATGAGGTTTCAGCACTCATCGATGATGAGAAGGCATATGAAAAGATGAGCAAGGCGGTTAATCCTTACGGGGATGGATTGGCTTGTGGAAGGATAGTAAATACCTTGAAATAATGAAAATAACCCTTATCACCCAGTATTATAAACCAGAAATGGGTGCGCCACAGAATAGATTGTATGAAATGTGTACAGGTCTTAAAAAGTTAGGTGCAGACATTTCTATAATCACAGGAATGCCCAATTATCCTACGGGAAAGATATTTGATGAATACAAAGGGAAATGTTCAATGATGGAAGTTGTTGATGATATCCCAGTCAAGCGATATTGGCTGTATGCGTCAAATGCAAAGAAGGCATTACCAAGAATATGGAATATGGTGTCATTTTCCATAATGGTAATGTTTGCCTTGCCATATTTGATTCGTAGGAAAAATGATTTCATTGTAGTGGAATCTCCGCCTCTGTTACTGGGCATATCAGGATGGATTTTATCCAAGTTATCTGGTGCAAAACTGGTGATGAATATCTCGGATTTGTGGCCTCTTTCTGCTAGAGAACTGGGCGCTATAAGTGGTGATGGTATGGCTTACAAAGTCCTGGAGTCCATAGAAGGATTCTTGTATAGAAAGTCCGCATTCTGCATGGGACAGTCTCAGGAGATTGTTGATTATATAGCCTCACATGGTGCGAAAGAAGTCTATTTGTTCCGTAACGGAGTAGACCCTTCAAGATTTACTAAATCTGAAAGAGTGTTTGAAAAGAAAGATGTGCCTTTTGTATTGACTTATGCTGGACTGTTAGGTTTTGCTCAAGGTATAGCGGGAATATGTAAGAATATTAATTTCACTGAAATTAATGCTGAATTTCATATTTATGGTGCAGGAGGCGAGCAGCAGGAGATAGAAGATTTTCTCAAAGAGAATCCAAACAACGGAATTTTTTACCATGGTAAGGTTAGTAGGGAGGAAATCCCGTCAGTTTTAGCAAAGTCTGATTCTACACTAATACCTTTGGTGAAAAACATTTATGGTGCTGTCCCATCTAAAATATATGAGTCAATGGCTTCTGGATTGCCTATAATGTTCTCTGGAGAGGGAGAAGGTAAGAAAATCGTAGAAGAGAATGACTTAGGCTGGGTTTCCGGGGCTCTTGATTACGAGGCTCTTAAAGAGAATATAGCAACTGCCGCGAAATGCCCGGAATTGTTGAAGCAAAAGAGTGCAAACTGTATAAAATGTGCTGAAGAAAAATACAATAGGCCAAAGCAGATTGAGTCACTGTATAATTTCCTTCGTTCAAAATTACAGAAATAATGAAAAGACTATTTGATATCGTAGCAAGTGGACTCGGCCTGTTGGTCTTGAGTCCAATTCTTATTATTGTAGCTATCTGGATAAAGTTAGATTCTGAAGGTCCTGTGTTTTATAGGCAGGTGCGTGTGGGACGATATAATAAGGATTTCAGGATCTTCAAGTTCAGGTCAATGAGGATTGGTAGTGACAAAGGATCATTGGTGACTATTGGTGGCCGTGACCCACGAGTTACTCGTAGCGGATACTTCATCCGTAAGTTCAAGATTGATGAACTGCCTCAGCTGATCAATGTGTTTATTGGCGACATGAGCTTGGTTGGTCCTAGACCGGAAGTTCGTCATTATGTGAACTATTGGACTCCAGAGCAGATGCGTGCTTTGGATGTGCGCCCAGGTATCACTGATCCAGCTAGTATCCGTTTCAGGAATGAGAACGAGTTGTTGGAGAAAGCTGAAGATCCTGAGAAGTATTACATCGAGGTGATAATGCAGGAGAAACTGAAGCTGTATTTGGAGTACGTTGATAATGCATCGTTTTGGTATGATATCAAACTGATCTTCCAGACATTTTGGGTAATTATTAAAGAACGTTAAGATTATAAGTTATGAATATGAAATTACGCAACATACCTTTCAGCCCACCAGACATGTCAGAGGCTGAGGCAAATGAGGTTAGGGATGCAATCCTTTCAGGTTGGATTACTACAGGTCCTCGTACAAAGAAACTGGAGAAGACTATTTCTGAGTATGTCGGAACTGAGAAGACAGTTTGTCTGAACTCGGCTACTGCTGCTATGGAGATGGTTCTTCATCTTCTGGGTGTTGGTCCTGGTGATGAGGTGATTGTGCCTGCTTATACTTATACCGCTACAGCGAGTGTGGTTCGCCATGTGGGCGCTACAGTCGTGATGGTGGATTCGCAGAAGGATTGTGTGGAGATGGATTATGATAAGCTTGCTGATGCGATTACAGAGAGAACAAAAGTGATTGCACCGGTTGATCTCGGCGGTATTGTTGCTGCTCATGAGAGAGTGCTGGAGATTGTTAATCGTCCTGAGGTTCGTGCGAAGTTTACTCCTGCTAATGAGATTCAGAAGAAGATTGGTCGTGTTGTGGTTTCGGCTGACTGTGCACATTCGTTCGGTGCTTCGCGTCATGGCGTCATGGCTGGTGCGATCGCAGACTTCAGCTCATTCAGTTTCCATGCAGTCAAGAACTTCACTACTGCAGAGGGTGGTGCGCTGACATGGAACCTTCCGTTCGGTAATGAGCCTGTGGTTATGGATGCAGACTCTTTCGTTCCTTCAATTGAGGGTGAGACCTGGAATGAGTACCTCTACCGTATGAGCCAGCTTTTCAGTCTGCATGGACAGAACAAGGATGCTCTTGCAAAGACAAAGCTCGGCGCTTGGGAGTACGACGTGATCGGCCCATGGTACAAGTGCAACATGACAGATGTAATGGCGGGTATGGGCTTGGCTCAGTTTGAGAGATATCCTTCAATGCTCGCACGTCGTAAGGAAATCATTGAGCGTTTTGACGCGGCGTTTGCAGAGCTGCCAGTTGCATTGATGAAGCATTATGGAGATGACTTTGCTTCCAGCGGACACCTTTATCTTGTGCGTCTGGTAGGCCGTGGACGCGAGGATGCGAATCGCGTGATCGAGCAGATGGCGGAGCGTGGCATTGCATGTAACGTTCACTACAAGCCTCTCCCAATGATGATAGCATACAAGCAGCTCGGCTTCGACATCGCAAACTATCCGAATGCATACGCCTTGTTTGAGAACGAAGTTACTCTACCTCTCAACACTCGCATGAGCGACGAGGATGTGGAGTATGTTATTGAGAATTTTGTTGAGGTTGTTAGGGGGTGTAAGGCCTGAAATACAAAAAACGCCGTCACGGTGCCAGAGTGACGGCGTAATTCTAAGCAACTCAGTACCTTGTTGCCGCAAGGTTAGAGTGTGAAGTTTTTAGAATCTAGCGATTGTGGGTACCTGATGCTGTAACCTTACAAGTAAGTCGGTCGTTTTGACGTGCAGCATTATTCTCCCATTGCAGTGGCCTGAGATTGGAAAGGTTATCACTTCCGCCTTTGGATACAGGAATGATGTGGTCTATTTCCCAGCCATATTCGCTATCTCTATCTCCGTAAAATTTGCGTCCAATCCATGCATTACATTGGTCTTTACGCCAGATATTGGGGTCGTTATTTGCAACAATCGTAGCCTTTTCCCATACTTTTTGAATTGTATCTTCTGAAAAGTTAGCCATTATCAACAAATTATAATTAAACATACCACCTTGATTACGGAGAGGGACTCCGCCATCTTAATCATCAGGAAGATTGGTTGAAAACTGCCGTTATATCCAAGAGCAGGATTTTAAGCAAAACGGTATGCCGATGGCACTATTCTTACTATGGACAACATAGATGCCAATGAATTTCAACTGACAATATGTCATGACACCCTAGAGGGTATTGATGCCAAAGTGCAAAAGTGTGCATATGGATTTCTAGGTGCTGGCGATGTTCTAGGATTCATGACAGAATATATCTAAGAGAATTTTGACGGCGCTGATGCGGATACCGTGATTCAGTTGCATAGTTATAGTCTTTAAGGTTTGTTGTCATACGTGATGACAAGACACTGGAGGAGTTCTAGAGGCGGGAGGTGTGGGACAAATAACTTTCAACTTACCAAATTATTGTATTATATTTGTTAATGTTGTTATCAAGAAATAAATTACAAAATATGATCTTAAATATTAATTTCAAAGGATATTGGAGAGACGTAAATAAGCATGGAATTCCATCCACATCTGGAATATATCTTGTTTATGCTTGTACATATAATTCAGAAACTGATACTGTTAGTCTGAATAATCTAATTTATATAGGCCAGGCTGAAAATCTAAATGAACGTATAATGACCCACACTAAAAGATCTGAGTTTATCAAAGAAAGTGGTGGGGAAGAAAATTTGTGTTATTCCGTAGCGGAGGTTCCTGTGATTGATTTGAATATGGTTGAGAACGCATTAGTATATGCACAAAAACCACCGCTCAATGAGCGCTTAAAGGATAGGTATAGTTACTCTCAAGCTGAATTTCATCTTGAAGGAAGATGTGCACTTATGAAGCATAAAGATTTTACTATTAGATAGTATGGCCAAAGCAAAAACGAATAAAAACCGCATAGTTGATACTCCGGCTCACCAGTATTCTTGGGATGATGACAATGATAGGCTACTTCTCTATGCTGACATAATGGGATTTTCCCATCGAGTTAATAGTAGTAATCATTGTGACTTAAAGGAGGACTTGATTGCATTTAAACAAGCATGGGAGTCAAGACTAAAACCACTCCAAGCTAGTGACCATTTGAGAAGTGTACAATTTTCTGATTCCATATTAATTGTTGTAAATGGAACAAATTATAAAATGTTCAACTTAATAAGTAAGGCTGCAATATGCTTAATGCAGTGTGCGATTGAGTTAGGCTTTCCTATAAAAGGCGTAATATCCCAAGGTAAGTTCACGTATGATAGAGCAAAAGAATTATATTTTGGGACCCCACTAGTGAATGCTTATCTATTACACGAAGAGATATATTATTATGGTATAGTCGTACACCATTCTGCTGAGCAAACTGTAAAGAAGTACGCAGATGTAAGTAATCCATATTCAAAAACAGAAATACCACTTAAAAAAGGAAAAGTGTCGCATTATCATTTATCGTGGCATTTGTTGAATAAAAATCTCAGTAAAGGGGATATTGGTAAAGATGTGAACGAATGGCTGGATAATATAGAAGAACAAGTTTCTGGAGCCCCTCGTATATATGTTGACCATACAAGAAATGTTATAATGAAAGATACTTCTCAATGGGAGACTACATTAGATGCTGATTAGATTATAATAATATTGTAATTTCTTCTGTGTAGTGCAAAAGGAACTGATAAAGGATTTTTGATTTGCCGATAGCTGATGAACTGAGCCTATTGCGGTGGGAGAGGTTGTGGAGAGGTGGGTTCGTGGGTTGTTCGTGCTAAGGGAATGTTTGACTAGAGTTTAGAATTAGATATATGAGTGAGTATATTGAGGCGTTTCTTCAATGTAATATGGATTCCTTAGAAGGAGACGAGTTGCGTTCTTCTCTAGAGGCTGTTCTAGCTGAAGAGAAAGTAGCAATTGAACTTTTTAAGATTCAGATACAACATTGCAGTAAGCAGATTGATGGAATAAATGCCATTGCGGCAAGAAAGACCCCAACTCATGAACTTATGGCCAAGAAAAGGGCCTTTGAAGAACATAAGACAGTCTTGAATATTGCAGCGCAAATTCAACAGTGTTCTTATGAGGTTAAAGGGGTGCAAAAGATATTGTACTTTGAGAAGGGTGATTCAAGTCGGGAGAGAATTATTGCGGAGGTTTCGCTAATGGTATATGAGTGGTGTGAAGATTTGCTGGAGATGACAGGCAGAAAGTTTCAAAAGCTTGCTGAAGGACTTTTGATTCAGTCCGATTTGCTGAAGTTCAGGATTGCAAGGCAGAGGCTCAAAGATTTCTTTGATAGAGAGAAGGCATCCCTTTCTAGCGTGCGACATAATGTTGGAGCCCATCGGGACCATGACTTTATGGCAGAAAGGGCTATTATAGATAAATTTGACTGGGTGAGAACAGTAGAACTTCTTTCTGAGTTTGAACACTTGATAATGGGGGTGTCTCCATATGTGCAAACATTAATTTCTGCTGGACTTAATCAAATAGATCAGGCATTTAACAAGAATTGATGATAATCGTTTCTATAGATGAAAGATAGAGTACAATTCTTCTCGATATATAATATGAGCATTCCGCACTATTTTGAAAGGGCGGAGGAGGTTGTGTTAAGATATCGGAGCATGTGCTTGAAACTAGTGGCGAATGTCTCGGACTGCAGATCCCGATGGGAGTCTATCATACGACAAGGTGCCTCGAGCCCGGCAGCGTGATTTTTGAAGCGAAGGATCGGGCTTATGATCCTGTGGGGACTGAGGAGGTTTGGGGAGGTAGAGAAATTGACAATTGAACAATATGACCAATATTTACCGATTAGCAAAAGATTGTGCGGATTTCATGTCTGCTAATATCACTAAGCAAAAGAATCGAATACATAGTGGAAATCTGATTTTCACCGACTATGATATCCTGGGAGATCTTAAGCAGTGGGAGATTATGCTGCAGAACTTATGTGCTGCGATGTCTCAGAGATATCCGTTAATGTCACAATACTTGAGCGATTGCATGCGCAAGTTCGATGAAGAGCCGATTGTGTACTTTTCGTCGATTTCAGCCATTATAGAATGTATCCTGTCACTTGAAAAAGAGAGTACGGGAAAGCGTGTATTTATCAGTCATTCTTCTAAAGATAAGCAGTATGTGACTGACTTTGTCAATCATATCTTGTGCTTGGGGATTGGCCTTTCTCTAGATAATATTTTTTGCACATCCATAGAAGATATGACAATGAGGAATGGGGAAGATATTAGAATGCACATACAGGAAAATATACGTTCTGCAGAATACTCATTCCTTCTTATCTCTAATAATTATAAGGCTAGTGAGGTCTGTGTCAATGAGATGGGAGCAGTATGGGCGTATGAAGCTAATGTTAGACTATTTCTATTGCCCAATACGGATTTTACAAGTATCGGATGGCTTTGCGATACAAGAAAAGCCGATAAACTGACAGACTCTGTTGCCCTAGATAGACTCTATAAAGAAATGGTCGAGTATTTCTCATTAAAGGAAAACCTTATTCACTGGAGCCAGCAGCGGGAGATGTTTGTGGGGCGAGTGAGGTAGCCCCGAGCAGAATCGAACTGCCACCTAAAGTTTAGGAAACTTCCATTCGTTTTGTCGGATGAGATGGGGTAGTATGAGAATTGTTTGCTATATTTGTGGAGATATGAGATATCGTATAAGTTGACTATTGTTATGAACGTAACGCAGGAATTACTATTGCAGGTTTGGAAAAAGGCCAAAGTAGAGCCTGGTTTTGATGAGAATATGTTCCGCAAGGATGCTTGTGGAGCATGGATTGTGTGGGATAAGTATGGTGTTCAGGATAATATGTATGGCTGGGAGATAGATCATATTTGGCCGGAAGCTCTGTTGAAACTTAAAGGTGTGTCTCAAGACATGATAGATGACTTAGCTAACCTCAGGCCCCTGCAACACCAGAATAATGCAGCCAAGGGTGACGACTATCCGTCTTATACGGCAGTAGTGACAGCTGAAGGGAATAAGAATATCCTTAAGGAACAGAGCTTGGTTGTCAATGAAAAGGTGAGAACATTGTTGGAATCAAAGTTGTTTGCGTGATATGTTGAGGAAGATTACTATTAAAAAGTTGTATAATCTTTATGATTATGACATAGACATGGGACTGAATAATGGTCCCATTCATTTTATTACAGCGCCAAATGGATATGGTAAAACGACAATCCTTGAACTGGTTAATGCGATGTTGACAAGTCATTATGATGATTTGTCGAGAATTCCATTTGAGAGGATATCCTTATATTTTGATGATGATCTTGAGTTAAGAGCAGATCGAAAACAGCATTTTGAAGATGTTGATATTTCTCTTGATGTCCAGGAGAACCCCAAAGTGGAGTTAGTGGTGAGACTGTTCAGTCATAAAGCTGAAAATGTTGAAACCCTTGGTGAGATTTGTGTCCCGTCCGAACCGGATCAGTTGATGAAGGTAGATGGACGAGGCAATATTGATATGTTCCTTGTTTCTAAGACGTGTCACTATCTGACTGATAGCCGGTTGTTAAGGAAAAAGACTGATACGGCTGTAGCAGAGCATGAGATGGATTCTCTTAGCCTGAATGTATATGCAGAAAGACTTAAGCAAATCTTGAATGATCCCACTCAGCATGCTGCAAATGTTAGTAGGATAGAGGTTTTCAAAAAGATAGTTGACCGAAGTGATTTCTCTTCTAAGTACTTGGAGATTAACAAACTGTTCGGATTCCGTTTTATCGCAAAGGACGAGTTGAGTACGAAGATATCTTTAAATTCCTTGTCTTCTGGAGAAAAACATTTGCTGATTCAGGTGTTTGAGTTGCTCTTCAATGCTCAGCAAGGTACGTTGGTTCTTATAGATGAACCGGAACTGTCATTCCATATGATGTGGCAGGTAAATTATCTGAAGATGATTCAGGAGATTGCTCAGGTAAGGGGCTTTCAGTATCTGATAGCAACACATTCTCCTCATATTTTCAATAATATGTGGTCGTTGACAACCGATTTGTATACTAATTCGCTAGGACATGAGTAGTATGGATGACAAGTCGTTGCGTTCCAATACCGATGAGCTGGCAGGTACGAAAGCGGCAATTAAGATGGCCATGCGCTCGCCAGTAGGTTCAAGAACGGTTTGGACAATTGTTGAGGGCGAAGAAGATGTGCGACTTTATAGTCGTATGCTTAACGAGGAAACGGTTACAATAAAGACCTCTGAAGGAAACGACGGAAGAAGAGGATATAAAAACGTTGAGTCCATAGTTGTAGAGATTGTAGCAGAGGAGCGTGATGCTAAGATATTCGGCATAAGAGATCGCGACTATACTTCTTTTGAAGTTCCTACTCATGTTTTTCCCGATAATGTGTTTGTAACGGATAGACGTGATTTAGAGATGATGTTGTTGGAGGCTCCTTCTGTCAGTAGTGTGTTGACGAATTGGACTTCAGACTTCACAGAAGCGTTCTCAATAGCGCTGGAGGTCGGGGTTGTGCTCGGCCAATTGAGACTATGCAATCATCTTTATGATCTGTCTTGTGTTTTTAGGGATAGGTTAAAGCAAAGTCATATATGGAACCAGAATACGCATAAGCTGGAGTTGGACTGGAGGCAGTATTGTAGGAGTATTTTGTACGAATACATAACAGATGAGGATATTACTGCTTTTATTTCTCATCATAAACTCGATGAGGTAAGTCCGTATGATATTTGTCGGGGTCATGATGTGTTGAAGTATTTATCATTAGCATTGGTCAAATTAGAATATAGCGTATCTTCTATAACAAGTAAGATGATAAATGCATATTCCAGACAAGATTTTCAGAACACTCACTTATATGCAGATATAAGTGAATGGCAGATGAAGAATAATGTTAGTGTAGTCTGAATACAGTTGTAAGGTAATATCCTATGAAAATCCTAATAACAGGAGCCGCAGGATTCATCGGCAGTAATCTGGTGAAGGCTGTGTTCGGTCAGATGCCGGAGGCGGTGGTTCTGGGTATCGATAATATGAATGATTATTACGATGTCCGTTTGAAGGAGGAGAGGCTGGCGGAGCTGGAGGGCTATGCCGGTTTCGAGTTCGTGCGTGGCAATATCGCTGATAAGGCGCTGATTGACCGTGTGTTTGCGGAGTTTAAGCCGCAGATAGTTGTGAACCTTGCTGCGCAGGCGGGTGTGCGTTATTCAATTACCAATCCGGGAGCCTACATTGAGGCTAACTTGATCGGTTTCTATAATATTCTTGAGGCTTGTCGCAATTCTTATTCGCAGTATGAAGGGGGAGTGGAGCATCTGGTGTATGCTTCTTCGTCTTCGGTGTACGGCTCGAATAAGAAGGTGCCGTATTCGACCGATGACAAGGTGGACAATCCTGTGTCGCTTTATGCTGCGACGAAGAAGAGCAATGAGCTGATGGCTCATGCATACAGCAAGCTGTACAACATTCCTTCTACAGGTCTTCGTTTCTTTACGGTGTATGGTCCTGCGGGTCGTCCGGATATGGCCTATTTCGGCTTTACCAATAAGCTTGTGAAGGGGGAGAAGATCCAGATCTTCAATTATGGAAACTGCAAGAGGGACTTTACGTATGTGGACGACATCGTTGAGGGAGTGTATCGTGTGATGCAGAAGGCTCCGGTGCGTTCTGTGGGCGAGGATGGGCTTCCTGTGCCTCCGTACGCGGTTTACAATATCGGTAACAGCAATCCGGAGAATCTGCTGGAGTTCGTGGACATACTGCAGCAGGAGCTGGTGCGTGCGGGCGTTCTGCCTTTGGATTATGATTTCGAGGCGCATAAGGAGCTTGTGCCTATGCAGCCGGGCGATGTGCCCGTGACCTTCGCCGATACGTCGGCGCTTGAGCGCGACTTCGGCTTTAAGCCTTCGACTTCGCTTCGCGACGGCCTCAGGGCGTTCGCGGAGTGGTATGCAGGGTATTATGGATATAAGGATGGTGTGAAACTAAATTAATCTCTTGTTATGGAGGGTTATACTTATCATATATTTTCGCCTTATCGCGTGTGTCCGCTGGGTGCGCATGTTGACCACCAGCATGGACTGGTGACGGGCTTTGCATTTGACAAGGGCGTCGATCTGTGGTTCAATCCTACGGAGGACGGCTCGGTGGCGTTGAAGAGCCTTACGTTTGAGGGCGAGATCTCCTTCGATGTGAGGAAGCCGGTGCAGATCAAGGAGGGCAACTGGGGCGATTATGCCCGTGGAGCCAAGTATGCGCTTAAGAAGCGTTTCGAGCTTCGCAGGGGCATCGAGGGCGTGATAAAGGGCAGTCTGCCGGTGGGAGGTCTTTCTAGCAGCGCTGCGGTGCTGACTGCATATGTGATGGCGCTGGCGAAGGCCAATGATATCGAGCTTTCGAAGATGGAGGTGATAAGGATCGCCAGTCAGGCTGAGCGTGAGTACATCGGGCTGACAAACGGTATCCTTGACCAGGCGTGTATCGTTCTGGGTGAGAAGGATTCGCTGCTGTTCCTTGATACTGACAGCGAGCAGTACCGCGTGATCAAGAAGAATCCTCGCATGCCGGAGTTCGAGATCGCGATCATCTTCTCGGGTCTGACCCGTAGTCTGGTTAGCAGCGATTATAACCTCCGTGTTGCGGAGTGCAAAACTGCAGCGTGGAACATGATGGCGTATACAGGAATGCCTCTGAAGAGTCTTGACAAGACGTTCCTGCGCGATATTCCGAAGGAGACATACGAGCTGACGAAGGATAAGATGCCTCCTCGTTTTGCGCGTCGTGCGGAGCATTTCTACAGCGAGTACAAGCGTGTACGCAAGGGCGTGACAGCTTGGGAGACAGGTAACCTGGAACTTTTCGGCAAGCTAAGCTATGAGAGCTGCGAGAGTTCCATTAAGAATTATGAGTGCGGCAGCGAGGAGCTGATTGCCATTTATAATATCATGCGTCAGTGCGATGGCATTTACGGCGGCCGCTTCAGCGGAGCCGGCTTCAAGGGCGCATGCATTGCTCTCGTTGATCCTGCGAAGAAGGAGCAGATCCGTGAGCAGATCACAAGCGAGTATCTGCGTATGTTCCCTGAGTATGCTACGACATTCGAGATACATTTCTGTAAGACTGATGACGGAGCGAGATTCGTATGAAAAATATAGTTATTGCGGCGGGTTACGCTACCCGTCTTGGTGAATTGACACGAAATTTCCCTAAGCCGTTACTCCAGATAGGGGAGTCGACGATTCTGGGACGTATGCTTGATGATATCGATAAGATTCCAGAGATCGATGAGCATATCATCATCACAAATCATAGGTTCGCTTCAATCTTTGAGGAGTGGGCTTCCGGTCAGCATTATACGAAGCCGGTGACTGTGGTGGATGATGGCACTTCTACCAATGAGACACGTCTGGGTGCAGTATGCGACCTGCTTTTCGCTATGGATAAGCTCGGGCTTGACGATGACCTGCTGGTCGTTGCTGCGGATAATATACTGATGTTCAGCTTCAAGGAGTTTGTGGACTTTGCTCGTGAGAAGGATTCTTCATGCATCATGTGCCACCATCAGCCGAGCATAGAGCGCCTGCAGCGCACTGGAGTCGTTCTGCTTGATGAGAATAACCGCGTGCTGAACATGGAAGAGAAGCCACAGGTGCCGAAGTCGACATGGGCGGTTCCGCCGTTCTATATCTATCTGAAGAAGGACCTGGATCTGGTGCGTCACAGCGTGGAGAACGGCTGCGGCAAGGATGCTCCCGGCAACCTCGCTCACTATATGGTCGACAACACGGTGATGCACGCCTGGCCGATGTCCGCCGGCCGCTTCGACATCGGCAGCCTCGACAGCTATGAGGAGGCTAAGAAGTTGTTTGGATAAGAGTTAGACGAGCCGATGAACAAAGCACAGACGCAATTTCTTGAACTTTTGAGGGCGGGCCTTTGGGGTGTTGCCGCCGATCCGGAGAATTTTAAGCCTGACAGTGTTGACTGGAAGGCTGTTTTGCGTGTTGCCAAGGAGCAGACGATGTTGGCTGTGGTGGCGGATGGAATCGAGACGTTGCCGAAGGAGCTGTGGCCGCCGAAGGAAGTTATGATGAAGCTGGCGATGATGCGTCTGAAGATTGAGCAGACGCATGTGCTGCTTAATTCGACGATCGCTCAGATTGTTCGGGCGTTGGATGCGCAGGGCGTGCCGTCAGTGCTGCTGAAGGGACAGGGAATTGCCCAGAACTACCTTCGTCCGGAAAGCCGCACATGCGGAGATATCGATCTGTATACCGGTCATGGCGGATATCAGAAGGCGTTTGAGATCATCGAGGGTCTTCATGAGGGACGGGCGCATAAGGAGGCGGCTGAGTGTGAGCACCATCTGCACACGTCGCTCAATGGCGTTGAGGTGGAGATCCACCGCCTGGCGAGCTTCCTTCATGGCAAGCGTATGAATGCGGATTTCCAGAAGTGGACGCAGGAGAGCATGGATGCGCTGTTCGGAACTGACCGTCTGGCGGTTTGGGATAATGGTGGAACTCCGGTTGCTCTTGCGCCGGCGACATATAATGCGTTTTTCATTCTGCACCATGCGGTGAGGCACATGACGACGGAGGGCGTGGGCTTCCGTCAGATATGCGACTGGACGATGCTTCTGCATAAGTGCCATGCGCAGGTGGATGTGGAGCTGCTCGGCCGGAAGCTGAAGGAGCTGCATATGGAGCGGATATGGCAGGAGTTCGGGCGTCTTGCTGTAGGGTTCCTTGGACTTCCTGCGTCAGAACTTCCGCTTGCGCCTGCCGACCTGACGCCGGGTCGAAGGACCCATGAGCTCTTGCAGCACATCTTCATCTCAGGTAACTTCGGTCGCTTCGATGCCAATGGCCGTGACCATTCCAAGGTTCCATATCTCGTCAGAAAGTGGCGCAGCTTCACATTCCAGAGCCGCCGTTTGATGAAACTCTTCGGCCTGTTCCCAGGCTACTCCCTCGCCTACATGTGGCACTGGTTCACCGGCGCCATAGTGAGGTTTGTTACGCAGGCGGATCGGTAGGGGTAATGCCACGTTGCGATGACTCCGTTCATCTTTTGTGCTGCCGCTCCTTTGGCGGTCTGCGGGCATCTCACACATTTAACCTCCATCGGAGGTGATGGTGTGACGGTTAAGTGTTTGATGTTCAATTGGTTGGCTGTTTGTTAGCTTGTTTAAATGACGTGTAAAGCTTAGCTAAGTCATTGACTGTTAGTTAGTTCCTTGCCACGCAGGCGTACTTGGTGTGATAGTCAAGTTTGGGAGGGAAAGCGCGGTGGAGCCTCTCTGGTGCGGCCTGTGACGGTGTAGTGCGCTTTCCGGTGCTTATGATGGGGTGGGAGAGCGCGGTGATGTGGCACTGGAGGGTGCAGAGGACATGTGGGCGCGCTTTCCCTCCGTGATCGTATCCCTGAGCAGAACGCCAGCCTGTAGGTATTGACAAAAAGTGACTAAGTTAAGTGATACTCCTGTATGCCTTACGCCTAGGCTCGGGGTTGACATTGGCCCGATGATATTTTAATATGAAGATAGATAATACATTACTAGATGAACTGACTGCCCAGGCGCAAGCCTCGCCGCGTCTTCGCATGAATATGGACCTGAGGAATTCGGCGGCGGATACATCGCAGAGGATGCTGAATGCAATCGAGCCGGGGTCAGTGGTGCCGATCCATAGGCATCGGAAGACTTCAGAGACTGTGGTTGTGCTGCGTGGGTGTGTGGTGGAGGAGTATTATTCTTCGGAGGGGCTTGTTGAGGCTTCGTATGAGCTTGCGGCTGGTGGAGCTATTTGTGCGCTGAATATTCCAGCTGGTCAGTGGCATACGTTGAGGGCTCTTGAGAGCGGCACTGTGATTCTGGAGATGAAGGATGGGGCTTATGAACCTATTGGGGCGGGGGATGTTTTGGGGTAGGGAAGCTGAGGTCACACTTTGGTATAACCGCAGATATCTTTCAGCAAACATACGAACGAGGATTTGAGACGTATCGCATACCTTTGAAGTACAATCAAGGAGAAGAATTACGATTCTCACAGGGGAAGTGATTGCATAAGCAACATTATTTCTTACACGCGGGCTAGGGCTCGCGTGTTTTGTTGGATATATCAACAGTAGGAAAGTTTCTGCTGTTTTGTTAACTTTGAAGAAGAAAAGATAGGATAAATGAATCTTTGAATTATTCACTGGTTGCGGAGGCTTCATAGTTAAAAATAAGACGATATGGGAGATAATTTACTTAGACAAGAAATTGAGAAAGTGAAAGAATTGCGCGATATATATAATTCGTTTATAGGTAACCCCAATTCTAGTGAGGCTATTGAAGCGTATCATAATTGGTATGATGCTTCAAATGTGTTGTTTCATCGTTATTTTGATGAAAAGTCTAAGGAGTATCAGAACTTCTCTAATGTCGATAATGATGGTAACGGTTTTGTATTATGCAGAAATTATCAGTGCATTCGAAAGGATTTCTGTGTTCTTATAGATTTGTTAGAGCGTGGGGAGGTAATGAATAGTGGATCAATATCTTCCGAAAAGTTGCCAACTAAAACTTCGGTATCAGGGAAGCGTATCTTTATTAGTCATGCATCAAAAGATAGTCAGATAATAGATAAGTTTGTTGATTCGATACTCCTTCTTGGTTTAGGAATAGATTCTAATGACATTGCTTATACCTCGCGCGACGAAACGGGGATTCCATTAGGTAAGAGTATTCCGCAATTTATTCAAGAAAACATTAATAGTTCAGATGTGTTTATAATGATGCTATCTGATAACTATAAGAATAGTGAGGTTTGTTTGAATGAAATGGGTGCAGCATGGGCATTGGATAAATATATGGTTCAAGTTTTACTTCCTAATACCACTTTTGATAAATTAGGGTGGCTTTGTTCTTTGGATAAGGCTGTTAAAATAGATGCAGTTGGGGCGATTGATAGCTTATGTGAAATTATTTCGGAACGGTTAGATATAAAGGTTAAGTTGGGTGTATTGAATAGAAATATAGCAAACTTTATGTATTATTGTCAATCTCTCAGTATGGTGAGCCTGCCGGCTATGATATCTTATGAAGAAATTGTTCCGGAGGATATCGTGGAAGAAGAACTTGGATTTTTAGATTACAAAGAATTGTTAGATGAGGACGCTCAGAAAGTTACAGTTGTTTGTGTTGAAATATCCAATGCAGTAAACAATAGTGCTGACGTATATGAATCTTGTGCAAGGAAATTGACTCGCCTTAATTCAAATAATCCAAATCCTCAACATGTGAGAGGTATAATGATGGAGGTGTCAATAATGATGGATAATACCTCAGATGTCTTTGAAGTGAATACTCCTCAATTATGTGATGCTTTCCATTCTATGGTAGATAATGCTATTAAGTTGATTGAGTGTTCTGGTGCAGTTTCATCAGAAGATAAGGACGCTTGGTATGCTGTTGTGCAACATTTATTGGTTGAGATTATGAAGGCAAAGAATGCTGTCCAAGCTAATAAGCAGCAATTGGATGATATGCCTAAGACTGAAAAATCAATTATTAAATCTAAAAAGCGTTTGTCTAAAAATATGGATGAGCTGATATCGGCTCTAGATGAGTGTGTGCTAAAAGGACAAAGGTTGTTGGCTAGAGTTCTATAACTTGAGGCTGTAACTGTTGCGTAAAGATGAAAGTGAAATATGACAACTTTTTCAGGGCATCATCCAGGGAGTAATGAAGCTATCATCGCCGATGGAGGACCATTTTAATGCAGCGCATGCAGGAAATGATTTATACCTGATAGCAAATCGGATATTCTGGGCTCAAGTATATTAGGTCGGTTGATCGTTGTTTTGCTTCTCTGTCTTAACTCGATGAGGAGGGAAAGCGCGGTGAGTGGCCTTGCGGGACCTTCTAGTGGGGGTTGGTGCGCTTTGCGGTGCCTAGGGTTGGGGCGGAGAGCGCGGTTGGGTGGGACTGAGGTGCGTTAGAGGGATGATGGCGCGCTTTCCCTCTTGAGGGCTGCCTCTGATGTGGCTGTTTTGTGGATGAAGCCTATGGATGAAGGTGATCTAAGACCGGCAGCCTTAAATTTTGCCTGAAGATTGATGTGCCCCAAAAAGTTAGACACAAACGTGTGGGAATTACCTCTTGGGTCAGGACATCGCTGGCGGGGATAGGTAGAGGTGCCCTTGTTAAAGCAAAAGAAAAAATATTAAAAAAGAGAAAAAGTTGAGGGTACGGAGTCTGGAATTGTTGGTGTTGTGTTAATTTTCCATATAAATTTGCTGTAAAGAGTTGGCGGATTTTGTGGTTGAAAATTTTGCAATTGTAAGACTTATTCTTACTTTTGTTTAAAATTTGGAATTATGGGTAGAACAGTTACAGTAACATTAGGACCTCATTATGAAGAGTTCATCAAGGCAAATATAGCTTGCGGTCGTTATAATAACGTGAGCGAGGTTATTCGTGCTGGACTTCGTCGTTTAGAGGAAGATGAACTTAGATTGGCAGCTATCCGCGCGGCTTTGATAGAAGGAGAGGAGAGTGGTGTAGTAGAGGATTTTAATCCTGAGAAGTTTCTACAAAAACTGAATGCGGAGTATGAACCAAAAGTATAAGCTTTCTAAACTAGGTTTTGTTGAAGCTTAGGTAGACGGGGCTTTTAAGTTATTCGGGCCAGCAATCTCGGTGGTTGCTGGCCCGAAGTGTTTTTATATACTAGCTGTTCTGGCGATGAAGGTTATTTTGTAATATGTAGATATTACATTATCTTTGCTTCATGAAAGGAATCTATTTTGAGGAAAAGGGGGCTGCGCTGTTGGAGCAGCGTGGGTTGACTAAGTCTGAGTTTGCCCGCAGAATGGGGATTCAGCGACAGAATGTGAATGTGCTTTTCAAGACTAATAATCTTGAGATAATTGCTCGTGCGGCTGAGGTTCTGGATGTTCCGTTGGCTTTGCTGGTGGGCCATGTGGAGGAACCGGATATAACCGAGATGCCGTTTCCGGAATGTCACGCTGATGCATTCGGGGATGTGGACGAGATCAGACCGGAGGATGTTCCGGTGGGGGATTCTACTGAGGATAGAAGGCGTCGTCAGGAAATAATCAAACAATTCTATTTCCAATGGAAACGGCGTAATCCGGAATTGTATAAGTATAATTTTGATTTGCAGGAGAAGATCTATATAAATCATACGTCCTTGGTTGAAACTGCTGGTCGTGCGTCTTTGACATATTTGTCAACATTAGCTGTTCTGCAGTTAGACGCAATTATTCAGAATGCTAAAATTTCTTTTGTGGATAAGCCTAAGCATGGTAATAAGCAGCAAAGCAGATTTGAAAAGATGTTGGGTATGGAATATTCATGTCCGGGAATTGGTGGGGTGCTTCTTATGGTAGGAGTGAGAAAGCGTGATAAAATGAAGATACAGTATTGTATCACTGCACTTACTCCGATTATGGGTACACGCAAAAAGAGCAACCACAAATAATGTGATTGCTCATATATTTACCCCGAGGATACATGTGAGAATTACTTCATGAGTCAGGGCATCGCTGGCGGGGATTTGTGCACGTCCGAAAGCCCATCTTGCACATGTTTTACTTCCTTGAGCGCAAAGGTAGAGATTTCTGCTTGAAAAGCAATAGCTTGTAGAATTTTAGTTATGAAGAGTCCGTTTATAGATGAGATTGTCGATACTTTGTTTAACTACTATCTAGAACATCAGGAGAGCCTGGTCAAAGAATACGATGGCAAATATTTGATAATTACCAATGAGGGAGTTGTCGGTGCGTACGATTCTCTTAATGAAGGATATGAGGTGGCATTAAAGACCTATAGCAAGGGAAACTTTATATTGCAGTTGTGTAGTGAGGGAGAAAAGGATTACTCGCAAAGGTTTCACACTTCAAGAGTCGAGTTTTATGGATGATGAACGTAATTTGATGAAGGCATTGGAGATTCTTTCGGATCTTCAGGATGAATGGGATGGATATGGTGCGCCTAGCGTGAGTAGGACTGCAGTTTTAAGATGCAGAAAGTGTCTGAAGGCTTTTCATTCAAGTTTGTATGCACGTATGACTGTAGTAGCCAATGAATGGGGAGGAGTCCAGCTTCATTACAAGTTTATAGGAGGTCAGGTTTGCTGTGACTTTGGTGATGATAGGATGTCCTATTATATAAAGTGGAATAATGGTAAAGTAGAGTTGCATTCATTTGAGGAGTATACTGAATCCAACATAAAATCATTAGGTGAAGTCTTATATGATTTAGCGTAGATTATGGGGAAGGTTGTTGATGAGCGAGTGAGAGACGAGGAGCATTATCTTCGATGGATTTTTGATCGTGAGACGATAGTCAGATTCTTTGGTTTGCGTGGTGATATAGAATGTTGATTCAATAATTTCCGATTATTGAATATTCATTAGATGATTTGTTGATAATTAATAAAATTATAAAAAATGGAGCAGCAGTATTTGAACGAATTCCATATGCACAACAGTCAGGCTTGTCTAAGGGATCAGAAGTCTTGTGCGCGTCGTTCATTATCTGTAGAGGATGTCCTCGCACAGAGTCGGAGACTAGGCAGATCTTCGATACGAGTGATCTCGAAGGCGAGGGGCGTATCCAAAGGGTTATCAAGATGACGGTAGGAGTCAAGCGCAGAACGCATGAGAAGGTTCAGTATTGTATCACTGCCATGAGAATAGAAAAGGATGCCATTTTTAAAATGGCATCCCTATGATTTGCCTCGAGAATGCACAGCGGATGTTTACCTTGTAGGTGGGGCTCGGGGCGAGGACTTTGCACTTAACGATATACCCCATCCGTTCTGCGTCTAAAATCTCATTGCAAAGCTAGATTTTTTTGTTTGAAAAGCAATAGCTCAAATCAACAAAGCAGCCTCATATGAGACTGCTTGTAGATTTGCCCGGGGAGTCGTGGCGGAATTGCTTTCGCAGGGGCAGATGACGGGACTTTGTGCTGAGACTTAATCCCCCTTCCGGGTCACGTTTTACTTCCTTGAGCGCAAGGGTAGAGATTTTCGTAAGTCGACATGGGGGAAGTGTAGATGTGGCAGCTATGTGTCTGCTACTCAATTGTTTAGCTGTTGGTTCTCTGTGAAAAATGTCGGATAGTGTGCAGCTAACTGCTTGATTGCCAGTTGGTTCGCTGCCATGTGGTGGGTTGTCAATGTGATATGGCGCAAAAGGGATTTGATGGCATGCAGGTGCACTCTCCCCTAGGGTGTACTTGATCCCCCACAAAGCACCTACCCAATCAACAACCCTTTCTGTTCCAGGGCGTCGGATATCTTGCATCGCCATGTGTCGAAGAATTCGTTGTGCCATTGGATCTCGGCTATCTTCTCAAGGTCGCTCAGTTCTGTCGAGGTAGCGATTCTGATCTCATAAAGTTG
Source organism: Bacteroidales bacterium (assembly GCA_017631875.1). The sequence continues at coordinate 55,333 of JAGBSL010000078.1, forward strand.
CTTTATGCATTCTGTGCCTTGGTCGAGGGTGATGTAGGGGAGCTTGAAGGTCGGGGTGCGGTCGATGTAGCTTATTGCGAATGCGCATAATACAAGTCCTGATGAGGGGAAGATGAGTATTTTGCCCAGGCTGTTTATGTCTGCTGCGATATTCTTCCAGCCTATTGTCGCGAGATCCATGTAGATCGTGTCAAAGGCTTCAAGGGGAGTGCCCGGAGTTTCTTGATTGGTGTTGTGTGTCTTCATTCTGTCAAGCGTTTGCCCGCTGGATTGCCAATCTGGTGCCAAATGATGTGTGGTGGCATGTCTCAGCGATTGGTCAAAGTGGTATCGTGAGCTTTACCTTCTCTAATTCTATTGCTGTTATCCGGCGAATTTCCTAAATTTGTACGGATATGCCCATGCCGGTGATTCAGGGTGAGCCCATAATGACACTGGGGCAGTTAAATGAAGATGAAATGAAGATTGCAGTAGCAGGAACAGGATACGTGGGTCTGTCGATGGCGACCCTTCTGGCGCAGCACCATAGCGTCACCGCAGTGGATGTGATTCCGGAGAAGGTGGAGAAGATCAACCGTCGCGTGAGCCCGATCCAGGATGAATATATAGAGAAGTACTTCTCTGAGAAGGAGTTGGATCTGGTGGCGACGCTGGATGCAGACGCGGCTTATAGGGATGCGGAGTTCGTGATCATTGCTGCTCCGACCAACTATGACCCTCAGAGGAATTTCTTTGATACGTCGGCCGTGGAGGCTGTGATCGCACAGGTGCTGGCCGTTAATCCATCAGCGTTCATGGTCATAAAGTCGACCGTGCCGGTTGGATTTACCGAGTCAGCCCGCTCTAAGTATGACACTCCGAACCTCCTCTTTTCGCCGGAGTTCCTGCGTGAGTCCAAGGCGCTGTATGACAATCTTTATCCGTCGCGCATCATCGTGGGCACGGACCCTCAGGACGAGCGTCTGATGACGGCTGCGGAGAAGTTTGCAGCATTGCTGCAGGAGGGTGCGCTGAAGCCAGAGATAGATACGCTGTTCATGGGATTCACCGAGGCGGAGGCAGTGAAGCTTTTCGCCAACACATATCTCGCACTGCGCGTTTCATATTTCAATGAACTCGATACGTATGCTGAGATGAAGGGCTTGGATACGCAGGCTATCATCAAGGGCGTGTGCCTGGATCCGCGCATCGGCGACCACTATAACAACCCATCGTTCGGCTATGGCGGATACTGTCTGCCGAAGGATACCAAGCAGCTGCTGGCCAACTATGACGATGTGCCTCAGGAGATCATGAGGGCGATCGTGGAGAGCAACCGCACGCGCAAGGACTTCATCGCAGACCGTGTGCTGCAGATGGCAGGATATTATTCATACAGTGATGGTTACCATTACAACGCGGCCCAGGAGCGTGAGTGCGTGATCGGCGTGTATCGCCTGACGATGAAGGCAAACTCCGACAATTTCCGCCAGAGCTCGATCCAGGGCGTGATGAAGCGTATCAAGGCCAAGGGCGCGACCGTGATCGTTTATGAGCCTTCATTGGAGGACGGCTCGACCTTCTTCGGCAGCCGTGTGGTGAACGACCTCGCAGCCTTCAAGGCCCAGTGCGACGCGATCATAGCCAACCGCTACGACTCCTGCCTGGACGATGTGGCTGACAAGGTTTATACTCGCGATGTTTTCAGGAGGGATTAAATATCGCATTGCCAAAAATTGATTAATGCTAATTTGAATATATGGAAAGTAATGGACCAATTGCCGAGATCTCTTATGATGATATCATAGATCCGCATATTTTTGAGCAAAATAGTGACGAACCTCTGTGGGATAAACTGATTCAACAGATAATTGACGGCAATGTCATTCCGGTTATCGGTGCAGATATGTTGATAGACAATAGCAAGGATCTGCACAGATTTATTGTAGAAGGTATAGCCAGGAGTTTGGGCATCACCACTTCACCTCAGACTTTTTCCGAGCTTATCTACTCTGCTGAATATAAGAATAGATTCAAGCTTGATAATATCTATTATCAGGTAGACAGTATCTTTGCTTCCAAGCGCTTTCCGCCCTCAGAGCGTCTGCGCAGATTGTTGTCAATAAGACAGTTTCCATTTGTAATTACAACAAGTTTCACTCCGGTCGTGGAGCAGGAAATGCGCAATATCTGGCAGGATGAACTCAGAGTTATGAAATTCAGTAACAACCCTGCTGAGAATAATGATATAAAAGATGGAACAGATTTGCGCAAGCCTACTGTTTATTATATGTTCGGTAAGGTCGGAGCAGGAGCCCATAAGTATGTGTTGACGGATGTCGACCTGCTAGATTTTGTCTCGTCATGGCTTTCGAATGACAGTAAGGCGCGTCCTAAGAATCTATGCAATGAACTTAAGGATAAATATCTCCTCATGCTTGGAAATACATATAGCGATTGGTTGTTCAGGTTTATCTGGTACTCAATGCGTAAGTCGGACTTGGGCCGAGGCATGCTTGCTTACGATACTTTAGATGAGTCGCTGATCAACTTCCTTGAGAGGACAGAGACTTTTATGAGGCAGAACACCTCTGACGTGATTGACCAGATCCTTATACGTCTTGATAAGAAGATGAAGGAGAATGAAACGACGAAGTTTAATAAGCCGGAGGAAAATGCTGATATATTCCTGTCATATTCGCGTTCGGATTCTGATATTGCAGATAAACTGTATGAGGAATTGACCGCAAGGGGTAAGCGTGTGTGGTATGATAAGTATAATCTAACAGACGGTGTGGTCTTTATGGATGAGATACGCAAGGCTATCAAAAGTGCCAAGTATTTTATCCCTCTGCTTACCTCAAATATTGAGTCTGAGCGGAAGGATTCACATGTATATAGGAATGAGTGGGATGTAGCAATTGAAGTAGCGATAAGTATGGGGCGTACATACATAATTCCTATAGCCGAGAAGGATTTTGATTTTTACAGAGCGGCAATTCCGGAACGCCTTCAACAGCATAATGCCGTTCTCTATGATGGGTCCGATGATATGGGACAGATTGCCGATAGGATTATTCATAAAATGAATCAGGATTAGAGTATGGAAAATAATGTCAGAAAGAATCCTTGGTTAGGACTTGAGTCTTATCGTGAAGGTGAGGTGATATATGGACGAGATGACGACATCAGGGACCTGTCACAGAGCGTCTTGAATGATACCGAAACTTTGTTATATGGCAAGAGTGGTATCGGTAAGTCGTCCATCCTTAATGCCGGCATATTGCCGGCGGCACGAAGGGCGGGCTTCCTCCCTGTGATAATCCGACTCTCGCATAAGGGTGAAGTGCCTTATCTCGAGCAGTTATGTCAAGCGTTACAGGATAATGGTGTGCACTGTCGTGAACTGGTGCCGCCTAAGGATAAAACATCGGAAGGATTTTATGAGTTCTTCCATCGTCATATATTCTGTAATTCGGAAGGGGAGCGCGTAAAACTTCTTATCATCTTCGACCAGTTTGAAGAGATCTTTACTTTGCAGGAAAACTTATCCATTAAGAAAGGATTCTTTGAGTCAATGGCAGACCAGTTGAATGATATTCTGCCAGGCTACCTGCAGGAGATGGTCGATGTTTCTGGACACGATGGTCTACAGGTAGTTGAGAGCGATGATATTAATGAAGTCTTTGCGGATCTGAACCTGGGAGTAGAGCAAAATGTTGCGGATTATGTACATGATAACGAAATTCATTTCATCTTTACGATCAGAGAGGATTTCCTTTCGGAATTCGAGTACTATTCTGCTACGATACCATCCCTTAAGCAGAACAGATATGGCTTACGTCCTATCAGTGAGGAACAGGCGTCCCAGATTATCTTAAGGCCTGTTCCTGGCCTTATAGATAAATCTGTCGCAAGGCTTATTATAGAGAAAGTTACAGGTCGAAATGATTTTGACTTGGATGGATATGCCGAAATCGAAGTTGATTCGGCGCTGCTTTCGCTTTATCTTAACCGTCTGTATGAGGCTAAGGAGGGTGACACGATTACTGCAGAACTCATAGAACATAAGGGCAGTGAAATCATAGCTGATTTCTATGACGAGGCTGTATCTGCGATTTCAGCATCTTCAGTGGAATACTTCGAAACAGTACTGTTGAACGGACAGGGCCGTAGAGACAATGTGACTGTATATGACGCTTTGAATATTGGAAATGTCACTCAGCATGAGATAAATGTTCTGTGCGATAAAAAGATTCTCAGATGCTTTAATTATGCAGGAAATTTCCGCCTTGAATTCATTCATGACATATTGTGTCCTGTGGTTATAAAGCACAGGGAGCAAATAGATCTGGATAAGCAGAAAGCGTTATTGAATCAGGAAAAGAAGAAGAATCGTAAACGCCTTTTTTCTATGCTCATGCTTCTGGCTGTGGCTGCTGGTATTGTTACGTTTCTTTACAGATCTGTTAACCGCCTTGATGACTTGAATAATGAACTTGTTCTGCAGCAGCAGAAGATATTGAGAAGTCAGCAGAAACTTTTGTCTGTGAAAATCAAGCAGTTGCAGGACAATGGAGATTCATATCTTGCTAGAAGATTGGCCTTGAATGTGTTGTCTTTGGAACATGCAGAGGGCGTCGAACATACTTCAGCATCGTTCAAGAGTGTCCTTAGAGAAATTTCAAATGCAAATACGGCTGTTCTGAAACCTCATAACAGCGCAGTGGAGGATGTGGCATTCAGCCCTGTCGAACCATTGCTGGCTTCTGTAAGCGATACCGCTATCTTCCTATGGAATACGACTAACGGTATGCTTGTAAAGAAACTCTCCGCCCCTGATGACAAGATGTCGTGTGTTGCGTTCAGTAATGACGGTGCGTATATTGCAGCTGGTATGTATAGTGGCGCAATCAAAGTATATAGTCGCGAGACAGGACAGGAAGTATTGGCCATGCAGGAAAAACACAAGGGAAGAGTAAGGTATGTTACATATATTTCTGATGATGCAAGAATAGTATCTGCTTCAACAGATAAAAGTATTGTATTTTGGAATCCTGCTGACGGTAGCAGGGTGAAGACCATGCCTGATGTCCATGTGGACGAGGTACTTTATCTTGCATTCTCAAATGATTGTCGAAGAATGGCGTCGGCATCGGCCGATAAGACTATTGCTGTTTGGGATATTAAGGCCGATACCTTGGTGACTTATCTTAGAGGACATGAGGACTGGGTTCGTTCTGTCTCGTTCAATCCCGCAAACAATAATTACCTTCTGTCAGCGTCCGATGACGGACGTATAGGTCTGTGGAATATTGAGACAGGTGAAGGTTCGGAATTCCATCTGGCTAACTCTATTGTGACACGCGCGCTTTATTCTCCAGATGCAAAGAATATAGTGGCATCATATAGAGATGGTTCCGTCAGAGTATGGGACGCAGAAACACAAACGGAGAGTACTCATCTTCAGGGAACTCATAATACAAGTTATGTCAATGCGGTAGCTATATCTCCGGACTGTTCGATGTTTGCCTCTGCAGGCTCTGATAATGTAGCGCGCTTGTGGGATTTGAAATCTCCTCTTAGAACCGCTCAGTATCCGTTGGTTGATGGCAACTTGCTGCATGTCTCTGCAAGGGGTGACTATATTGTGGTTATGGTAGGTGATGAAAAAGATCAGAATATGGTGGCATGCTACGATGCCAGGAAGCTTGACCAGGGACCTATATGGACTGATATCATCAAGGGAAAGAAGTTCAGACATTCTGTTATCAACCCTGATAGGAATCTGGTAGCTGTTGTAGGATATGGTACCATATTGATAAGGGACCTGCTCACAGGCGAAATCATAAATAGAAATGACGAATGTCATAAGGGTTGGATATACTCGATAGCCTCAAGTCCAGATGGCCAGTATATGGTATCAGCTGGATTTGATAAAAGTATAAAGATATGGGACTGGGAATTGAATCCTGTGAAACAACGATTTGATTGTCATGACAAGTTGATTTGTTCTGTCGGATTCAGCTTAGATGGCAAGCGTATAGTTTCAGCATCAGCAGACTGCACTTGCAAGGTATGGAATGTAGATGAGTTCATCAATCAGGAAAGTATTGTACCTATAGTTTTGAAAGGTCACCAGAGTGATGTTATGAGTGCAGTATTCAGCCGTGACGGCAGAAATGTCTTGTCAGCTTCGCGCGACAAGACGGCAAAGTTGTGGGATGTTGACAGCGTTCAATGCATCAAGACCTTCGTTGGTCATGGCGGTATGGTCAATGCTGCTGTCTTTAGTGCAGATGAGGATGAGGTTGTGACAGCATCTTCTGACAAGATAGTCAGAGTCTGGTCCGTGCAAACAGAAAAGGAATTGATAGGTCTATATGGACATAAGGAGAGTGTCACTGCCATAGCTGCGGATTCTAAAGTGTCCACAATATATACTGTGTCCCATGACGGTACTTTACAGGTATGGGATTATCCTTCGTTGACAGATGTCATTCAAGACATCAGGAGAAGATTTGGAAGATATCCTCTTACAGATGAAGAGTTGATAGAACTTGATGTAATTTAATTATTTATGAAAGTAAAGATAGTGAACAAGTCGGCGTATGAGACTCCGTTTTATGCTACGGAGAAGTCGGCTGGAATGGATTTGAAAGCTAATATTGCTGAGCCTGTGACGCTGGGGCCTCTAGAGAGGGCCATGGTGCCGACAGGACTTTATATAGCGTTGCCGGACGGTACGGAAGCGCAGGTGCGTCCGCGAAGCGGGCTTGCAGCGAAGCACGGCATCAGCGTGCTGAATGCGCCCGGAACCATCGATGCAGATTATCGTGGAGAAGTGAAGGTGATTCTTGTGAATCTCTCCAATGAGCCTTTCGTGATCAATCCGGGTGAGAGGATTGCCCAGATGGTGGTAGCGCGTTACGAGAAGGTCGAATGGGACGAGGTAGAGGTGCTGGATGAGACCGAAAGGGGAGAAGGAGGATTTGGTTCTACTGGAAGATAATATGGAAATAATATCAATCTACAATAAGTTCAAGGAGTGCGGTGTAGTTACGACGGATACACGCACTCTCAAGGGAGGCGAGATGTTCTTCGCCCTGAAAGGTGAGAATTTTGACGGTAACGAGTATGCGTTGAAGGCGCTGGAACTTGGTGCCAGATATGCGGTTGTGAACCGTTCTTCAAAGGTGGGAACTGACTGTGCGGATGGCGTGCTTGATGCGGATGTCGCTGCTCGTCTGGTCCTGGTAGAGGATACATTGAAGACCCTTCAGGAGCTAGCGCGCTGGCATAGGTCAATGACCTTTGTCGATGGCAAGCCGCTGACAGTCATTGCGTTGACTGGTACTAATGGAAAGACGACAACTAAGGAACTCATCCGTGAGGTGCTTTCTGTAAAGTATCGCGTTACAGCTACCGAAGGCAACTTGAATAACAGTATCGGTGTGCCGTTGACCCTTCTTAAGATCAATTCCGAGACCCAGCTTGCAGTGGTTGAGATGGGTGCGAGCCATCCTGGTGACATCAAGGAACTCGTGGAAGTAGCGTTGCCGAATTACGGTCTGATCACCAATGTAGGTAAGGCGCATCTGCTCGGTTTCGGCAGCTTCGAGGGAGTTAAAGCTACAAAGGGAGAGCTTTATGACTATCTCCGCCGCACTGCCGATAAGGCGTTCATCAATGTGGACAACCCGTATCTTTGCCTGATGGCGTCGGAGCGCAACATGCAGCATGATTCGGAGCGTCCGTATTCACTGCTTCTGCCATACGGTCTCGAGTATAGCGGCGCTGCTGTGCTTCCTTCATCTGCAGAGTATCCGTTCCTGCGCATCCAGATCGGTGAGCGTGTGGTCAGCACTAATCTCGTTGGATCATATAATGCTGACAACGTGATGGCCGCACTTGCTGTCGGACAGCATTTCGGAGTGTCATTTGAAGATGCCGTTGCAGCTATAGAGGCATATGTCCCTGCCAACAAGCGTTCACAGATGACCAAGACAGAGCGCAACACTCTCATTGTGGATGCATACAATGCCAACCCTACAAGCATGGCTGCAGCGTTGGAGAACTTCTCGAATGTCTCATCAGATTATAAGGTAGCCCTCCTCGGTGACATGCTGGAGCTTGGTGAGGAGTCAGTTGCAGAGCATGTTGCAGTGATCAAGTCAGCATGTTCACGCGGTCTTGCGCATGTTTACTTTGTCGGAAAGGAATTCCAGGCTGCATCCGCAGAAGTCGCTCCGGAACTCCTTGTAGTGGCACGTTTCTTCGCAACATCAGACGAGCTCGCCGCGCATCTTGCTTCCGAGCAGCTCTCCGGCGCCACAATACTGATCAAAGGTTCACGCGGTACCCGCATGGAGAATGTGATCCCTGTACTATAGTATAGATATCTATCTGTCTTAGTTGAGATAAAGTCATAAAATTCCGTCCGTGGCATCTAATGTATTGATTATCAACGATAAAAGGAGATATTATCCTGCAATAAAACAGGATAATCATCCTCTAAAGTCTTGTAAATCAATGTGTTGGGTGTCACGATGATTATAGCGGGCTACCACTTCATGTGTTATTTTGCCATGAACTTCTTGCATAGCCATCCGGCAAGGCGAGCGAAGAGCCAGCCGGCGAGGGAGCCGACCAGGATGCCGACAATGACGTCGCCGAGGTAGTGTTTGCCGACGAAGATGCGGCTGATCGCTACCATGAACGCCCAGAAGAACATCCACCAGCCGTATGCCTTGAGCCATAGGGGCATGGCGGAAGGGGTATCGGTAACAGGAGAACCAGGTTTCATACAGCCATGAGGACCGGAGCTGCAAAGGCATCGTTTCATGCCCACGAAAGTGCTGAAGGCCAGTCCGAAGGAGTTGGCGGAGTGGGCTGAGAAGAAGCTGTAGCCTCCGCCGCGTTCGAGGATATGCAGGCCTTGCGCGATCATGAACTCGTCATGAAGAGGGCGGATGCGTCCGACTGCGTGCTTGATCAGGTTTGAGAACTGGTCGCAGAAGGCGAAGGTCAGCAGGGCGCCTGCCAGGACCATGAGTCCGCGCTTCCATCCCAGTTTCCAGATCAGCAGGGCGATGATAGCTGCGTACATCGGTGCCCAGACGAACTTGTCTGAGAAGAAGGCCCAGATCGGGTCTGTTATAAATGAGTGCCAGCTGTTGATTTCAAGGGTCAACAGCTGGTCTATGTGGTGTATTTCCTGCCAGGTCATAGATTAAGCAAGGGTCTTCTCGTTGTCATCGCCAGGGAAGAGGACTACCGGATCCTCTTCTTCGGCAGGCATTTCCTTCTGGAGTGCCTCCCAGAGCATGTCCTTCAGCTCCTTGATGCCTTCCTGGGTGAATGACGAGATGAACACGTGAGGGATATCATCCGGAAGCTGTTCCTCGATCTCGCTCTTGAGCTGGTCGTCGAGCATGTCTGACTTTGTGATCGCCAGCACGCGGTCCTTTACCAGCAGCTCAGGATTGTATTCGCGAAGCTCATTAAGGAGAACCTCATATCCCTCCCTGATGTCGTCCTGGTCTGCAGCGACCATGAACAGGAGGATCGAGTTGCGCTCTATGTGGCGGAGGAATCGCATTCCGATGCCCTTGCCCTCGTGCGCTCCCTCGATGATACCCGGGATATCGGCCATCACAAACGACTTGTCGTCGTAGTAGCTTACGATACCGAGGTTAGGCTCGAGAGTGGTGAACGGATAGTCTGCAATTTTCGGACGAGCAGCGGAAACTGTAGAGAGCAGGGTAGACTTACCTGCATTAGGGAAGCCCACGAGTCCCACGTCAGCCAGCAGTTTCAACTCGAGGATGAACCAGCCTTCCTCGTATGGCTCGCCAGGCTGCGAGTAGCGCGGTGTCTGGTTGGTAGCAGTCTTGAAGTTGTTGTTTCCAAGACCTCCGCGTCCTCCCTTCACGAGGATCCTCTCCTCATGCGGCTCCACGAGCTCGAAAAGGATCTCGCCTGTCTCGGCGTCCTTAGCCACTGTTCCCAGAGGCACATCCAGATAGATGTCCGCTCCGTTCTTGCCGTGCTGCAGCTGGCCGCTTCCGGCTCCGCCGTGCTCGGCCATGATGTGCTTGCGGTATTTCAAATGGATCAGTGTCCAGAACTGTGGATTGGCCCTGAGGATGATATGTCCGCCTCGTCCGCCGTCTCCTCCGTCCGGTCCACCCTTAGGGATATACTTCTCCCTCCTCATGTGCGTAGAACCCGCACCTCCATTGCCCGATCGGCAATAGATCTTCACGTAGTCTATGAAATTGCTGTCTGCCATATAAATTAATGGTGTTATTCATTCAGGAAGTCCTTGACCATCAGCTCGAGGATTTCTCTGGTGCAGCTTCTCAGAATGCTTTGGAAGATCATCACGTCCTCATGGTTTGTGTGAGTGATCTTCTCCCATAAGGTAATTTTTAAAGCTTCTTTCTGCGCTGCCTTGATCATATCGAGATAACTCTCGTATGTAATGTTGTTCAGCCTGCCGGCTCCCATCAAGTCTTCAAATGCCTTGCCCGACTGATGTCCCTCTGTCGCCCATAGGTCGGCAAGGTAATTTTTCATCTCAGCTGCGACCTTGAGAGGATAATCAAGGGTATAACGTGGATCAAGCACTTCTGAGGAAGTGCTCGCGAAGTGCTCTTTAAGCAGCTCGTCTATTTTGTTCCAGCATAGGATCTTGATTGCGTCGTTCAGCATTTGTATAGTGTTTTAGAACTTGTCCATCACGTCAAAGATGCGGCCCTGAACCTCCTCGATAGTGCCGATGCCGTCGATCTCGTGGTATTTCTCAACCTTCTCGTAGTACTCGATCAGAGGCTCGGTCTGGTTGTGGTATGTCACGATACGGTTGTTGATGATGTCTTCGCTTGCATCGTCGGCGCGGCCTTCCTTGAGGGCGCGGCCCTTGATGCGCTCCATGATCATCGCATCCGGGATCATGATTGACACTGTAGCAGTAACAGCTTCGTCAGTCTTTGCGAGGATTGCGTCGAGCGCCTCAGCCTGAGGGAGGGTGCGTGGGAATCCGTCAAGAAGGAATCCGTCCACTCCTGTGACTGTCTTGAACTCGCTTTCGATCATGCCTTCTACCACTTCATCCGGAACGAGGCAACCTTTCTCGATAAGGGCCTTTGCCTGGAGTCCGAGCTCTGTGCCTGCAGCGATCTCCTTGCGGAGAAGTGCGCCTGTAGAAATGTGGTGGAGGTTGTATCTTTCAACCATTGCTGTGGCCTGGGTGCCTTTGCCTGCACCTGGAGGGCCGAAAAGGATATAGTATTTCATATCTTTGGTTATGTGATTATTCAGTTTCAGTATCAAGGATATAGATGTCCTTGAGGTTGCGTCCGAGCTCGTCGTAGTCGAGTCCGAATCCGACGATGAAGTCGTTTGGAATCTCCATGGCTACATAATCGAGCACGACATCTTTCTTATATGCGTCAGGCTTCAGCAGAAGGGTGCACATACGTGCTTCTGAAGCGCCTTTTTCGGCGAGAATCTGCTTGAGAGCTACGATGGTATTTCCTGAATCCACGATGTCTTCTACGACGATGACGCGGCGGCCGGTAATGTCTGCTGTCAGTCCGAGTGCCTGCTTTACGGTGCCGGTTGTCTCTGTGCCTACATACGAAGTCAACTTGGTCGACACGATCTGGCAGTTGAAGCGAAGCCTCTTCATGAGCTCTCCCATGAACATGATTGAACCGTTCAACACGCACAGAAGGACAGGAATATCCTCGCATCCTTCGAAGTCCTTGTTGATCTTCTCTGCCACGCTGTCGATAGCGGCCTCAAGCTTCTCGTAAGGGATGAATTTCCTGAATGTCTTGTCGTGGAGTCTGACTTTTTCCATGTATTATCTTCGTTTTGGTCGTTGCACAGTAAGCATTAATAAAACAAATTTAGCACAATAGTTTAAAAAAAAAGAAATTAGTTTAAAAAAGATAAAAATCTTCTGTTGTTTTAATCAAAAACAACAAGAATCATAAGCGAGCCCACTATTTTTATCCTCAAAAAAGGGTATGAAAATATGGTGTAGCCAAAAGGCTCGAAGAACTTTTGGCTCGTCCCGAGTAGGGACGAAAATATGTGTGATACTGGCAGCCTTGGTGCTGACCGCGGGTGCGAGTGCGCAGGAGGCGGAAGGAATAGAAGCGGTGATGAGGTTCATGGGTGTGGATTCGCCGGAGGATCTTGATGCGGCGGAGGTGGAGCGGCTGGAGGATTTTCTTGAACGCCCGCTGCGTATAAATATGGTCCCGCAGTCGCGGCTCCAGGCCTCTGGGCTTCTAAGTCCATACCAGATTGCGTCGCTGACGGATTACCGCACCAGCCATGGCAACGTCATGTCATACACTGAACTGGCGGCTGTGGATGGTTTTGGTGTTGCAGCTGTGCAGAAACTGCGTCCATTCATATCGCTGGAGTGTAATCAGGTTCATGACGATATCACAAAGGCCCGTCACGACCTGGCCGTGAAATCTGCATATAAGGCTACGGGGATGCCGGCCGTGAGCGACTGGAATTATGGACTGAAGTACCGCCTCCGGACCGACAGGCTGACGGCAACCATAGGTACATCAAAGCCGTATTCGTCAAAGGAGCCATGGCCCCAGGTGTATACCGGCTCGCTGTCTTATGATTTCAATAAGGTCCGCGTCGTCATGGGCGACTTCAACGCCAGGTTTGGCCAAGGACTGGCACTGTGGAGTGGAGCTTTCATAACCTCTTTGAGCACGCCTGATGCCTTCATGAAGAAACCATCGGGCATATCTGGAACATGGTCATTTACAGGGAGTTCAGCCTTGACTGGCGTAGCGGCAGAAACCACGGCAGGCCGTTTCAGAATAACTGCTTTAATGGCGGTCCCGGGTGTCAAGGAAATAAAGACGCAGCCCGAGAAGGTAAGCCTGCTGCCCGCAGCCAACGTTTCTTATCTGACGAGATTCGGACACACTTCGATTACGTATGCTGGCAGTAAGGCTTCTGTCGATGGTGCTTTCTGTATAAAGGGCGTCAATGTATTTTCTGAGGTTGCGTATGATTTTGCCGTAAATCTCCCGCAGGTTATATGTGGAACTCAGTTTCATGCTTCCGAGCATGTTATGCTTGCCTCGCTTGCGAGATATTCTCCGGATGACAGTTATCAGGCAGCATTCAGCGGGGCGTTCAGGACTTCTAAGTTGGATTCGGAAGGGACATTTTCAGTCGATGCGATCTGTTATCCCTTAGGAAAGGGTAAGGAGGATAGCCACAGTATCCAGGTCAAGTTTCTTACTAACTGGGAATGCGTATTGGCTCCATCCATGAAGTTGAAACTTCGCCTGTTCGAGAGGTTCAGGACATGGGGAAGTCCGTTCCGCACTGACCTGAGGGCGGATTTATCATATACGCAGGGTCCGTGGCTCCTGAACATGCGTCTGAATGCCCTCAGATGCGTCGGGACTGGTTTTGTCGGCTATCTGGAAGAAGGCAGAAAGATGGACAACATGAGCATATATCTGCGCCAGGGCTTCTATTTCGTAGATGACTGGGAGGATCGCATATATGTATATGAGCGCGATGCACCGGGATCATTTAATGTTCCGGCGATGTACGGCAGGGGATGGTTTGCAAGTGTGGTTGCGTCTGTACATGTAACCAGGTCGATACGCCTGTATGCCAGGACTTCGTACGTAGGCTATCACTTCATGGACCATAAAAAAAGAAAGCCCGGCAAAGCCGAGCTTAAATTACAGATGATCGCGAAGTTTTAAAACTGCGGTATTTTAATTGTCATTCCAGCCTTAAGGTCGGAAGCCTTCATGTTGTTGTGGTCCATGATGTTCTGTGCGCTGACTCCAGGATAGTTCTTTGCTATCGAGTAGAACGAGTCTCCGCTCTTTACTGTATAGGTCGAACTGCCTTTGGCAGATGCTGCACTGTTTCCGCCCGATGCGCTGTTTCCAGAAGCAACAGGGGCACTTCCCTTCGTGTAGATCACAAGCTTCTGACCGACCTTGATGTTGTTGCTGGTCAGGCCGTTCCACTTTTTCAGCTCTGAGAGGCCTACACCGTGTTTCTCAGCGATCTTTCCGAGATAGTCACCGCTCTTGACTGTGTAGGTGATCTTTTCTCCGCTCTGGCTTGCAGATGATGAACTGCTCGACGAGCTGCTTGATGAACTTGCTGAGTTACTCGAACTGCCCGACGACGATGATACGACTCCGCCTCTATAGATCCTGAGTGTCTGGCCTACGCGTATGTTGTTGCTCTTGAGTCCGTTCCACTTCTTGATCTGCGCTACACTGCATCTGTACTTGCCGGCAATTTTGCCGAGATAGTCTCCGCTCTTGACCTTGTAGATGATCATCTCTCCGTCGCCACCGTCCTTGATCTTCTTGATTGTCACAGGGTTGAAGTACACATCTGCCTTATGCTTGTAAAGGCTGTCTTCAACCTCGATGAAAGCGTTGGTGTAGTTGTATGGAAGTCTGAGGATGTACTCTCTTTCGTTGCCCGGGATGATTTCGTGGCGGTACTGAGGGTTGAGGTTCTTCAGTTCGTCAAGCGGAGCACCGGTAAGCTCGCTGATCTGTCTCAGGTGCAGCTGCTTGTTGATGCAGAAAGTATCAACGGCTACTGGCATTCCGACATTCTGTGGCTTTATGCCGTGCTCCTTATAGTATGACATCGTATAAAGTGCACCGACAAATGCCGGTACGTAGCCGCGTGTCTCTCGTGGCAGGAACGGCCAGATGGACCAGAAGTCCCTCTTTCCACCGGCACGGCGGATTGCCTTGTTTACGTTTCCTGCACCGCAGTTGTATGATGCTATCGCGAGGTTCCAGTCGCCGAAGATCTCGTATGCGTCCTGAAGGTACTGGGCAGCGGCTTCGGCCGACTTCACAGGATCGAGACGCTCATCCACGAACGAGTCTATGTGCAGACCGTAGTGCTTTGCTGTGCTGTACATGAACTGCCACATTCCCTTTGCTCCTACTCGTGAAACCGCAAGAGGGTTCATGGCTGACTCGATGATAGTCATGGCTTTAAGCTCCTCAGGCATGTCGTAGCGGTTGAAGATCTCCTCGAAGATCGGCATGTAGTATCTGCACATTCCGAGCATGTATCCCATGCGCTCCGGCATTTTCTCAGAATACATGACGATGTAGTTCCTTACAATATCATTGTAGGGGAGTGTGATGAACGAGTTCATCTTCTTGATCCTTTCGATGTAGACCTCGTCCGGAACGTTGGACTCAAATTTTATGGAGTCGAGATCCATATCATCCTCGTCGTATGCCTGTCTGTGTGCGTACCAGATATTCAACAGACTGTCAGATACTTCAGTCGTGTATTCGAAAGGTTCGAAAGTCTCAGTGCTTCTCTCCACGGCCTCGCCGTAAGCTGCGAGCATCTCAAGCTCGAGGCTGTCTGTGATGTCGGCCTGCGTATGGTAGCGGTCCAGTTCCATGTAGAGTGAGTCAATGATCTCGAGGAGTCTTTTGTTCTCCTCCTCCAGCTTCTTCTTCCCGTCGTTCTTCGGTCCCGCGTATGCTGTTCCTGATGTGGCAACAGCTATCAATGCCGCTATTGCGGCAGATATGATCTTGTTGATATTCATGTGTTTAAGTTATTCTTAGAATGTGAGCCCGACTCTAAGGCCGAAGGAATTTGTCGCTCCGGACGGAGCCGTTTGAATAGCGTAGGCGTTGTTCGGAGGGATCACAGCCGGCTCTACGCTCATGGATATGTCGTCCGTCACTTCGAAGTCATGCATGTATGCGAATACGTTCGCGTCCATGACCTGAAGCACATACAGAAGCGCTGTGGCCACGATAGAGTAGTCTCTGTACCTTCTGTACACGTCTCTGTACCATTTAGCTGTTTCGGCCGAAATCTGTGCCGTGTAGTTGATGTCAGGGTTTGTAGCCTCGTTGTGGATCCTCTTGAATCGCTTGTAGTTCCTGTTGTTGTTTATCAGCATGTGGGTAGAGATCATGAGACCGCCCCAGTAGATCGGAACCTTGTAAAGCTCTCCGTTGTATACCTGGCCGAGGCCCGGCAGGAGGAGCGAGTAAAGCGTCGCCTTGCCAGGATCGGGGGTTCTTGTAGATTCATAACATACGACACCGTCAAGGAGCGATCCCCAGTATATGAGTCCGGCTCCAGCCAGCAGCCATGTTCCTGTGGTCTTGTACTGCGGGTTTATGCTTGGGGCGCCTGTGGGATATGTGCTTCCGAAAGCTTCCTCATACCTGATCTTGTCTGCCTCCCATGTGGCGTAGGCTTTCTTCTGCCTGTTGTACTGGTGCAAGTAGTATCCGCCGGTTCCGGCCAATGCACCGATTCCTCCATACACGACAGGCAGTTTCCAGTAGTCCTTGTTGTAGATCTGGGCTGTACCCGGCAGAACGACAGATCCTGCGAACATTACGCCTGGCTTGATGGTGTTCTTGTGGGAGAGACCTCCGATGTATTCCTTGAAGCTGAACAGCCTGTCGGCCGTGTCTCTTGGGTTGTATGTGCCCTCTTCGTTATATGTCTGCTGGAACGCCTCTTCCTTGAACTGTGCATGACAAGTGGCCGTAAAGCCTGCGAGGGCTACGGCCACTGCCACGATATATTTCAGCAGTATCTTCATCTTAGAAATTAGAATCCTCCAATGCCTTGAGGAACTTCTGTACCTCTTCGTCCGAGTTGAAGTGGATCGTCATCGATCCCTTTCCTCCTGCCGAACGCTTCAGGCTTATGTTGTTTTCAAAATACTTACCAACGATCTCAAGCACCTTGAAGTATTCCTCCGGAAGGTCCTGGGTGGTTTCTTCCGTCTTTGGGTCCTGAGGCTTTGCGAGCTTGCGGATCTTGTCCTCGAGCTGGCGCACCGAGAGGTCTTCCTTGATCACGAGGTCACAGAGGTATTCCTGTACGTTTGCGTCTTCAACTCCAAGGAGAACCTTTGCGTGACCTACTGAAAGAAGGCCTACCTTGAGGTCGTGCTGGATCTTTGCAGGGAGCTTGAGGAGACGGAGGTAGTTGGTCACTGATGCTCTCTTCTTGCCTACGCGAACCGCCATCTGCTCCTGTGTCAGGCTGCATTCCTCGATAAGTCTCTGGTAGCTGAGGGCCACCTCGATAGGGTCGAGGTCTTCTCTCTGGATGTTCTCCACGATCGCCATCTCGAGCATTCCCTGGTCGTTGGTGTCGCGGATGTATGCCGGGATCATCTGCATGCCGGCGAGCCTGCATGCCCTGAAGCGGCGTTCGCCGCTGATGATCTGGTAGCGACCGTCTGCTTTTCTGCGGACGGTGATCGGCTGGATGAGTCCGAGTGTCCTGATAGAGTCAGCCAGTTCCTCGAGGGCGTCCTGGTCGAACGACATTCTCGGCTGGAACGGATTTGGCTCGATCATGTCCACAGGGATGAGAAGCACGTCAGCCTTCGGGCCGCTCTCTCGCGGCTGCTCCTCGCTTACGACTTCCTTGTTGATGTAGCCTACCGGCTTCCTTATGTTTCCGAGGTCAGCGTCATCGCCGAACAATGCGCTGATTCCCTTTCCTAATCCTCTCTGCTGTTTGCTCATCTTCTTTAATTTTTCTCTAGGATTTCCTTGGCCAGATTCAGGTAGTTTGTCGTTCCGTTGCAGATCACGTCATACAGGATGATCGGCTTTCCGTGGGACGGAGCCTCGCTGAGTCTGATGTTTCTCTGGATGATGGTCTCGAACACCATCTCCTTGAAATGCTCTCTGAGTTCGTTGAGGACCTGGTTGTGGACCTTGGTCCTTCCGTCGAACATGGTTACGAGGAAGCCTTCGATGGTGAGGTCCGGATTCGGTCTTTCCTGTACCAGACGGATGGTCTGCAGGAGCTTTCCGAGTCCCTCGAGGGCGAAGAACTCAGGCTGCACAGGAATGATCACTGAATCTGCCGCTGTGAGGCAGTTGATTGTGATGAGTCCGAGCGAAGGGGAGCAGTCTATGATTACGTAGTCATATCTGTCCTTCACTTTCGCGAGGGCGTTTCTCAGGAACGACTCCCTCTCGGGCAGCTTCGCGAGCTCGAACTCCGCACCCACGAGGTTGATGTGGGACGGGATCATGTGCAGGTCCGCGATCTCGGTCTGGATAAGGCTGTCTGTTATTTCGATTTCACCTATGAGCACCTCGTACAGCGTTCTCTTCTGGTCGCTGTCTGGAGAAAAGTTGAGGCCGGACGTGGTGTTTGCCTGGGGATCGGCGTCGATGATGAGCACCTTTTTCTCCAGTACAGCCAGCGATGCGGCCAGGTTTATTGCGGTCGTAGTCTTACCTACTCCGCCTTTCTGATTTGCTATTGCTATTACTTTTCCCATATTCGTTTCTTTAAGAGCATAATCTTGGCAAATTTAGGAAATTTATTTCATTCATTTCTTGTGTTTCTCCTTAATTTGCTACTTTTGTTGATAACTTTTTTAACAGGTATGCAGATGCAGGCAAATAAGGACAAATGGCTTGTTGTAGTCAATGTTTTCGCGGCTTCGAGAAAGGCCGGTTCCGTATGGAAACGCGCCGCTGTAATGCTTGAGGAGGCGGGAGTTCCATATAAGGCCATGTTCACCGGAGGAGTGGACAACGCCATAGCCATAAGCCGTAAGGCTGCGGCTCGCGGATACAGGAAGTTCGTCGCTGTCGGAGGTGACGGAACGGTCCATGATGTGCTGAACGGCATTGCTGAATATGTATATTCGTCAGAGGCATCTGGCGTGTCCTTGTCTGAGTTCACCCTTGGTGTATTGCCTGTAGGCTCGGGTAACGACTGGGTCAAGAGTACGGGGGTTCCACGCAAGCTGGAGGAGGCTGTCAAGGTTCTTGCAGCAGGGCATACTGCTCTTCAGGATGTGGTGCGCGTCAGCATTCTGGATTGTCCAGACTCTTTGGGTGAAGATCCTTCCGAGCGCCTCGCGCATGCCGCTTCGGCCGATGTGCTTAATGTGTCATACATGGCCAATGTAGGGGGCGTGGGCATTGATGCGCGCGTCTGCGAGATCGTCAACAGAAAGAAGGAAAGGGGCTTCAGGGGCAAGAAGCTATATGTGCAGGCACTATTGTATTGCATTATGCATAGAACGACTTCCAGGGCCGTTGTATACTGCGATGGGGCTGAACTGTTCAGGGGAGACTACTATTCTATGGCCTTCGGCGTCGGAAAGTACTCCGGCGGAGGCATGAGGCAGACGCCTGGGGCTGAGCTGGGGGACGGACTTCTTGATGTGACCGTGATTCCGCAGGTTTCAGTATGGACTATTCTCAGAGCCGCGCCTCGTCTGTTTACGGCTACGTTCCACAAAGAGGCTGTGCCTGAGCTGGAGACGGCGCAGTGCCGCAGCGTGTTCGTGCTCCCGGAAACGGGGTCGGATTCAGAACCTGTGGAGGTCGATGGTGAGGTGGTTGGTCGCGCACCTGTGCGCATGGACGTGATGCCGGATGGCATAAACGTCGTCATGCCGGCTGTGCGTTAGGTTATCTGGCTATGCTGGATCTACGTTAAGTGTGATGTAACCGCTGTACTTCTGTTCTTTTTCAAACTTCGATATGGTTTCGTTCAGCACAGCCTTTTTCGCGGCTAGTGTGCGGTCCTTGCGCATGCTCACGCGGATGCATCTGATGTATTCCTCGTTGACTTTATCTACTACAGGGGAATATGGTCCTGTCACTGGGCTCGCAGCAAGAAGGCCTTGGCCTGAAGGTGCCTTGTAGACGGTCCTGAGTGTGGCCGCGAGTCTTGATGCCATCAGGTCAGCCCTCTTCTGGCTCTTGTCCCTTATCGTGATCTCTATGATTCGGGAATACGGAGGGAAACCGAATGTCTTTCGCTCAGCCAGAAGGCTGTCGCTGAACGCATTGCTTTCTCCCTCGGCAATACGCTGATATATAGGGTGTTCCGGTTGCGAGGTCTGGATGACGAACATGCCTTTCGTTCCTCGTCTGCCGCATCTTCCCTTGAACTGCTCGAGCAGCTGCAGCGCCTTTTCGTCTGCGCGGAAATCCTGC
>JAGBSL010000079.1 GCA_017631875.1 Bacteroidales bacterium
ATGGCGTCTTGCTATCAGTCGCTGAAGCTGCCTTTCTGTTTCCTTAATCTTCTCAGTCAACTGCTCTACACTTGGAGTGTGAGATTCTTCGTCATACAGATCCCTGATTTCCTCAAGTGTAAATCCAAGCTGCTGCAGATGTCGGATTGAATTAAGCTTCTGCATCTGACCGATGCTGTAGTAACGGTATCCAGTCCATTCATCTACTTCATTTGGAATAAGCAGTTCCTTCTGCTCATAATGACGCAATGTCTTGACGGTGACCTGCATCAAACGGGAAAACTCTCCGATTTTTAATCTTGTTTTATTACCCATTATCGTACGATTTTTTGCTAGCAGGTGCAAAGATAAGGCATGACCCAAGGTACGAGTCAAGAGAAATGTAAATATAATTATATTATAATACTAATATTAATAATTACATATAATAATATGCATAGATATTAATATGAAATATATTATGCATATCTATTAATATTTGGCGAAAAACTTCCTGAAATACAATAGGTTACGCTGTTTTAATTTTGAAATCTGCTCTATACTTTTGCCCCATGATGTAGAGGGAACAGCTCCCTCTGTAAACTTGTCAAATTAAAAAAGAAGTTATGAGCAAAAGACATTTCATTGTGTCGATCAAGACCATTGACGACATGCTACTTTTCCCGACAGATTTCAATGGAGAGGTATTTTTGTTAGGAGCCACTTCAAAAGCTAGTGCAAAGACTGGAGTTATCTTTAAAGGGTACGCCTCTTTCCCTACTGGTCTGGAGTTGGTGTTATATTGTAAGAGCGCCCTGGAAGCACGCATGTTTGCAGATGAGATTGCTAATGCAATATACATAAAGACAAACAGCATAGGACACATCATACAAAGTTTCGGAATACATATAGGTGAACTGACTAATGATGAGCGAACTCTGGAAGCAGTCATAATGGACATGATGACTCGTAGCATGGCTGCACGTGGACTTGATATGGAGTCTATTCCTACATTGTCATTTAGCGCGGATGGTAAGTTACTTAATTAAAATAGTTATTATGAATAACGATGTTGTAATTTATCAGTCTGCTGATGGACTTGTGAAAATTGAGGCGATAGTTGATGCCTCTAATGAAACTATTTGGGCTACGCAGAAGGCGATGGCATCTCTTTTGGGCGTTGACAGAACAGTGATAACTAGGCACCTGTCAAATATCTTCAAAGAAGGAGAGTTGGATAAGGAAGTGGTTTGTGCAAAAATTGCACAGACCACTCCACATGGCGCTATGGAGGGGGAATTCCAAACTAGGGATGTGCAATTCTATAATCTGGATGCTATAATTTCCGTTGGTTATCGTGTTAATTCTCGCAAGGCTACGGCCTTTAGACAATGGGCAACTACCGTTCTTAAACAGTATATGCTCAAAGGTTATGTCGTGAATCATAATGCTGTTTCAGAGCAAAAGTATGAAGACCTGAAGCGTGCGTTGGGATTATTGGAAAATGTCTTTGGCCAGAACCTGATTATGGCTGAACAACAGGCGAAAGAGTTGTTTGCGGTCGTAAAGGACTATACTTATGCACTGGATACTCTGGATGCCTATGATTATCAGAGTCTTGAAATATCTGATACCACCCTTCATGAGAAGTTTCGAGCGACATATGAAAGTGCAATGGAGGCAATTCAGAGTCTGAAGGAAAAGTTTAAGGAGAGCAATTTCTTTGGAGTTGAGAAGGATAAGTCTTTTCACAGTAGCATCGGTCAGATATATCAGACTTGGGATGGTCAGGAACTATACCCAAGCGTGGAAGAGAAGGCTGCGATGCTTCTATATCTAGTCGTGAAGAACCATTCCTTCGTGGATGGAAACAAGAGAATAGCAGCAACCCTGTTCCTTTGGTTCCTGCAGAATAACGGCATCCTTTATCGCCCGGACGGTACGAAAAGAATAGCTGACGGAACTCTTGTGGCATTGACTCTGATGATTGCTGAAAGCCGAATGGACGAGATGGATATCCTTGTCAAGGTGGTTGTGAATCTTATAAACAGAAAACAGTAAAGGAATGAAGAAATATGTTTATTCTGAAGCCAAGGAGGTTGTGGTTTGTGGAGATATACATGGGGCTTTTGAGACTCTTGTATATAAGGCATGTGTGCAGTATTCTATGACTGATACTGTGATAATTGTTGCAGGAGATTGTGGGTTCGGTTTTGAAAGGCCTAACTATTATACAACTTTGTATAATCGGTTGGCCGGAAGGCTTAGCAAAGCAAATAATTGGGTGGTTTTCGTGAGGGGTAATCACGATGATCCTTCATATTTTAATGAAGAGAAGGTCAGTTATGAACGATTCCGATGTGTTCCAGACTATTCTGTGATTAATGTCTGTGGAAGAAATATCCTATGTGTCGGCGGTGCTGTCAGCATAGATAGAAAGTACCGCCGAGCGGCCAATGTGAGATTGGAACTGAAAGAAGTTGCGTGCTATTGGCATGATGAATTGCCGGTATTTGATCTATCGATGATTGAGACAATTAGTGGATCTTGTTCAATCGATACGGTCGTTACTCATACTGCTCCATCTTTCTGCCCGCTACAGGATAAACACGGAGTTCGTCCTTGGTTGTTAAGTGACCCAGAACTCTTTGGTGATTTGGATAAAGAAAGGGGTATAATGGATCAGATATATTTAGAACTCATTAAGTATAATCATCAGTTAGAACGCTGGTATTATGGGCATTTTCATGAAAGTGCCACAACTCACATTGGCAATGTCATCTTCAAGATGCTTGATATTGAAGAGATGTGTGAGTTGCCTCAAAGATGATGGAGCATTGGTAAATATCCTTTGATTTCTTTATATGCGGCCGTTGTGGTTTTGATTCCAACAAAACCTATTAAAAGTCAATATAAATATCGTATTATATCAAGTGTTATTTTGGCCAAAATCTTGAATATTATAACTACTGATATTTGTATCGAATTTCAATTAAATGCACGCATTTTTACTCTCTACTCAATAGGAATCTGAATGATCGAGAGCCATTTCTCAGGGATAATGGGCGAAATGGTGGCAGGATTCAGTTGGCATGCACAAACAAGTATAGTGTGATGTCAAGATTTGAAACATATTAAACGATGATAAAAGGTTCCACCTCAACAACTTATTTGTGAACATAATGTCAATATTTAGGAACTTCGCGCAATATCAGCATTGATGATTTGATTATATTTTATATTTTTGGAAAAAATTAGAAGATCATGGCAGTTTGTAAATCATGTAGAAAGACCTTAGGTATTTTCACTATTTCAAAGACATGTTGTAAATGTGGTGCTAAAGTATGTGGAGAATGTGCCAAGAAAATCGATGGTTATAAGTATGAGGATGAATTGTTATATCTGTCAAAACTGTCGGAATTGGATTCCTCCAAATTATCTTTTTGGTCAAAAAGCGCTTATTTTTGCAAGTCCTGTTCCAATTCTATTTTACCCAGGGTATACAAGATTGCAGCATGCAAAGGAGGTGGCGTGAGGACTTATTCGGTTAATTATCAGGGAGATGTGCCTAGCGGTCAGAATGCGAGGTGGTACCAGACAGAATACTATAAGGATCGTGACAATGCCTTTCTAGAATTGAAAGTTGTTGCAGAGTATTTAGGTGCAACATCTGTTGTTGACGTGGAATTGTTGAGAGATGTCGCTGAAGATGGTAATTATAAGTTTTCAGTATGGGCTGCTAAAGGTTCAATTATTTTGAAGTAAATTTCTGAAATCAAATAAAGATAGTATATGAACCGCTCTGATTGTGTTTATTATATTCCAGGTGGAGATTGTGAAATTTCCAATAGGGTAAAAATTATGTGTGTGTGATGTCCGTTTTACACTCGACCAGATACACTAATTAATAAGGGAATCAAGGGCGTTGTCATAATGTATGGATTCGCAAAAAAAATCTTTGATAAGAAGTAATTGCTTTTTGTTGACTATACGGTATATGAACTTCGAGACAGAATGCCATGGTGTATCCAACAGATCAAAGCTTGGATGGAATAGTAGAGTATATAATGTTCTTATGTTGAGACTTGAAAATGGGTTGCCTTATGTTCAAGGCAATCCATTCATTGTTTTTGACAATATATTGCGTTAAAAGTAATGTTGTTCGCGCCGACTATATACCTATATCAATTTTGCGACTCGATACGTAGACATAAAAATATCGTCTTTTATTTCCCGATGCAAAAATTCCTGAAAATATTCCCCAGCACCTCATCAGTAGATATCTCGCCGACGATGGAGCCGAGGTGGTAGATGGCTTCGCGGATGTCCTGGGCGGCGAGGTCGGTCGGGAGGCCGGAGGCGAGGCCTTCACGGACGCGGAGGAGGGATGTGCGGGCGTCGGTGAGGGCCTGGACGTGACGCTGGTTTGTGACCAATGTGGTGTCGCTGTCGCCGAGCAGATCGCGCTGTGAAGCGGCTAAAACTGAGCGCAAATCAGGGATTCCGGAGCCGGTTTTTGCTGAAATCGGGATGATCTGGACATCTGAACAGCTGGTACCACCGTTTTCAAATACCGAACACTTAACACCCTTTATGTCAGCAAGCGAAACAATATAGTTTATAATGCTAACATTATTGTTAACCTCCGAAATATCCGTTTTGTTGAGCAAAAATACCAGTTTCTGAGTCTCAAAGTCGACCTTCTCAACGATTGACTGCACTGTCTCGCAAGTGCTCTCAAAATCACGCGTGAGATCAATCATTCCGAGCACGATAGTGGCCTCGCTGATCTTCTTGAATGTCCTTTCTATTCCTATCTGTTCTACGACTTCTGTGGTCTCGCGGAGGCCGGCAGTGTCAATGAAACGGAAGAGGATTCCGTCGATGTTGAGCGTTTCTTCGATCGTATCACGGGTGGTACCGTGAACGTCGGAAACGATCGCACGGTCTTCGCCGAGGAGAGCGTTGAGCAGGGTGCTTTTTCCGGTGTTTGTGGCACCCGCGATCGCAACTGGAACTCCGTTTTTAATGGCGTTGCCGAGGCGGAAAGAATCGATGAGGCGACGCACATGCGCGATGATCTGCTCGAGCAGGGAATCAAGACGTGAACGGTCGGCGAACTCCACTTCCTCCTCGCTGAAGTCAAGCTCGAGTTCCATGAGTGAAACCAGTTCGAGAAGTTCACCTCTCATGCCCTTGAGTTCGGAAGAGAAACCACCCTTCATCTGCTTGAATGCGATGCGGTGGGCAGCTGCGTTCTGAGATGCGATCACATCAGCCACAGCCTCGGCCTGGGCAAGGTCCATCTTGCCATTGAGGAAGGCCCTTTGCGTGAATTCACCAGGCTCGGCCGCACGTGCGCCTGCTGCATAAAGAAGGTTCATTACGGCAGAAATTATGTACGATGATGCATGACAAGAAATCTCTACGGAGTTCTCTCCAGTATACGAATGAGGAGCTCGGAAAATGCTTACAAGGACCTCGTCCAGCACAGCTCCAGCATCATCAAGTATTACTCCAAATCTAATGGTGTAACCTTTTGATTCAGAGATTGAACCTTTTTTGCATTTGATGACCTTATCGGCAATGCCAAGTGCTTCCGGACCGCTGACCCTGATCACTGAAATCGCTCCAGTTCCCGGCACCGTCGCCGGTGCGCAAATCGTATCTTCGTTTCTGATGTACATTCTGGTGTAAATTTGTGTTGCAAAATTATCACAAAATTCCTATCTTCGCAAGGTTTTACGCGCGAGTATGCACGTGAACACATTAAACAACAATTAACAGGAAGCGCTATGTGTAAACGATCAACATCCGCTACATATCTTAAAGTGAACGCATTACAAGATAATGCCCAGCTTTACGTCTTTCCTGTTACTATTACTGTCGGCCAGTTTCTCTAATCGAGGAAGTGGTCATTTTTTTATGAAATATAAATCTAAACACATTATAAAATGAAACTTAAAGCAACACTTCGTCTGGAGAACGGCATGGAATTCCACGGCTGGAGCTTCGGTAGCGCAGAAGCGGTAAGCGGAGAGGTGGTTTTCAACACCTCTATGGTCGGTTACCCTGAGCAGCTTACTGATGCGGCATACAGCGGACAGATCCTTTGCCTGACCTATCCACTCATCGGCAACTATGGTGTACCTTCTGAGGAGCTCATAGCCGAGAAACTTTCCAAGAACCTCGAGTCTGACAAGATTCACCCTAAGGGACTCATCGCATTTGATGTATGTGAGGATTATAGCAACTGGGAGGCGGAAAAGGGTCTCGAGCAGTGGATGAAGGAGCAGGGCCTCACAGGTATTTATGGCATAGATACACGCGAGCTTACAAAGATCCTCAGGGATAAGGGTGCTATGAAGGGTGAGATTATTCCGGAAGGAGCAGCAAAGCCAGCAGAGGCAGCCAAGCCATCACCAGCCGACGTATGCTGCAAGGAAGTGATCACATACCCTGCACAGCCAGCACAGGATGTAGAGAACATCAACGGAAGCAAAGCAGCAACCACAGCCGGCAAGAAGGTCGTTGTAGTTGACCTTGGAGTGAAGCACAGCATCATCCGCGGCCTGCTCGCAAGGGGAGCGGAAGTGATCAGAGTTCCATTTGACTATGACTTCACAACCTTCGAGTATGACGGTGTATACGTATCGAACGGTCCTGGATGCACATGCAACTGTGAGGCGACAGTGGAAATCCTCAAGAAGGCTCTCGCAGGCAACAAGCCGGTATTCGGTCAGGGCATGGGCTACCACCTCATGGCGAAGGCTGCAGGCTGCGAGCTCGTAAGACTGGCACATCCGCACAGAAGTGCAAACCAGCCGGTACGTAAGGAGGGAACAAACCGCACATATATCACTTCGCAGAATACATACCGCGCAGTAAAGGCAGCGTCAATCCCTTCAGATTGGGAAGTTTACTTCACAAACCTCAATGACGGAGCCATCGATGGCCTCCGCCATAAGACCAAGCCGTTCATCGGACTTAACTTCGCGCCTGAGGTTTGCGTAGGTTTGACTGAGAACGTTACACCACTTGATGAATTTATTTCTAAATTGTAGGAGATTGCCACGTCGCTTCGCTCCTCGCAATGACGTTAAAATTATGATTGACAACAGCATAAAGAAAGTCCTCGTGCTCGGTTCGGGAGCACTCAAGATCGGTCAGGCCGGAGAGTTTGACTACTCAGGATCACAGGCCCTCAAGGCCCTCAAGGAGGAAGGCATCGAGACCATCCTCATCAACCCGAACATCGCGACTGTCCAGACATCTGAGCAGGTAGCAGACAAGGTATACTTCCTCCCCGTTACAGCATACTTTGTAGAGAAGGTAATCCAGAAGGAAGCTCCTCAGGGCATTCTCCTCGCATTCGGTGGCCAGACAGCACTTAACTGCGGTGTGGACCTCTATGAGGCAGGCATCCTCGAGAAATATAATGTAAAGGTACTCGGAACTCCAGTCCAGGCAATCATGGACACTGAGGACCGTGAGTTCTTCAATGCGAAGCTCGCAGAGATCAACGTGAAGACAATCAAGTCACACGCTGTGGAGACTGTAGAGGCTGCAAAAGAGGCAGCTAAGGAACTCGGCTATCCGGTTATCGTTCGTGCAGCATACGCACTCGGCGGACTCGGTTCAGGCTTCTGTAATAATGAAGAAGAACTCGTTACCCTTTGCGAAAGCTCATTCTCATTCTCTCCTCAGGTGCTCGTGGAGAAGTCTCTCAAGGGCTGGAAGGAGATCGAGTATGAGGTGATGCGTGACCGTTATGACAACTGCATCGCGATCTGTAACATGGAGAACTTCGACCCTCTCGGAATCCATACCGGTGAGTCTATCGTTGTTGCCCCAACACAGACACTCAGCGCCAAGGAGTGCCAGTTCCTCCACGACCTCGCAATCAAGATGGTGCGCCATATCGGCATCGTGGGTGAGTGTAACGTACAGTACGCATACGACACAGATTCTATGGAGTACTATGTGATCGAGATGAACGCTCGTCTGAGCCGTTCTTCAGCCCTCGCTTCAAAGGCTACGGGATTTCCGATCGCATTCGTTGCAGCCAAGATCGGTCTCGGTTACGGTCTCTTCGACATCAAGAACTCTGTGACCAAGCAGACTCCTGCATTCTTCGAGCCTGCACTTGACTATGTCGTGGCTAAGATCCCACGCTGGGACCTTTCTAAGTTCACAGGCGTATCACGCAAGATCGGTTCTTCAATGAAGTCAGTTGGAGAGGTGATGTCACTCGGACGTAACTTCGAGGAGATCATCCAGAAGGGTCTCCGTATGATCGGCCAGGGTGCCAACGGATTCGTCGGTAACAAGGAGATCAAGGTTGATAACATCGACGAGGCGCTCCACGAGCCTACTGACAACCGTATCTTCGTGATCAGCAAGGCAATGCAAGCCGGCTACACTGTAGACCAGATCCACGACCTCACAAAGATCGACAAGTGGTTCCTTAACAAGCTCATGGGTATCGTGAATACTCATAAGGAGATGCAGCAGTACGACAACTGCGAGCAGATGCCTCTCGACCTCCTCAAGAAGGCTAAGGTTCAGGGATTCTCTGACGTTCAGGTTGCCAACGCATTATATAAAGGTATGGATACAGAGATGGCTGAGGACATCGTCCGCGCCTTCCGTAAGTCTAAGGGCATCGTACCATGCGTGAAGCAGATCGATACCCTTGCGGCTGACTATCCTGCAGCGACAAACTACCTCTATCTTACTTACGGTGGAAACTTCAACGACGTCAAGTATCAGCACGATAAGAATTCAGTGATCGTTCTCGGATCAGGTGCATACCGCATCGGTTCTTCAGTAGAGTTCGACTGGTGTTCTGTCAACGCTCTCCAGACAATCCGCAACCAGGGATACAGGGGAGTCATGATCAACTACAACCCTGAGACTGTATCGACTGACTATGATATGTGTGACCGTCTGTATTTCGACGAGCTCACATTCGAGCGTGTGATGGATATTCATGACCTTGAGAACCCTCACGGAACAGTGGTATCAGTGGGAGGTCAGATTCCTAACAACCTCGCACTCCGTCTCGACCAGAACAAGGTCAACATCCTCGGTACAAAGGCGACTTCGATCGACAAGGCAGAGGACCGTCACAAGTTCTCATCTATCGTTGATGCCCTCGGTATCGACCAGCCGAAGTGGAAGGAACTTACAAACTTCGACGAGGTGGATCAGTTCATCGAGCAGGTCGGTTTCCCTGTACTCGTTCGTCCTTCATACGTGCTTTCAGGTGCGGCGATGAACGTATGCTACAATCACGAGGAGCTTCGCAACTTCCTTGGTCTCGCGGCGGAAGTGTCTGAGAAACACCCTGTTGTGATGTCTGAGTTCATGCAGCGCTGCAAGGAGATCGAGTTCGATGCGGTAGCAGATGGCGGTGAGGTAATCGCTTACGCAATCTCAGAGCACGTGGAGTTCGCAGGAGTACACTCCGGTGATGCTACAATCCAGTTCCCTCCACAGAAGCTTTATGTAGAGACAGTCCGCCGAATCAAGAAGATCGCAAAGAAGGTCGCTGCAGCTCTCGAGATCACAGGACCGTTCAACATGCAGTTCCTTGCAAAGGACAACTATATTAAGGTGATTGAGTGTAATCTCCGTGCTTCACGAAGCTTCCCATTCGTATCGAAGGTCCTTAAGATCAACATGATCGAGCTTGCAACCAAGGCGATGCTCGGCCTCAAGCCAGCCGCTCCACGTAAGTCAGCGTTCGACCTTGATTATGTTGGTATCAAGTCTTCGCAGTTCTCGTTTTCACGTCTCCAGCAGGCAGACCCTGTTCTCGGTGTCGATATGCACTCGACAGGTGAGGTAGGATGTCTCGGTGACGACTTCAATGAGGCGCTTCTTAACTCGATGCTCTCGGTCGGATATGAGATCCCTAAGAAGAACATCCTTATCTCTTCTGGAAACCCACTCCAGAAGGCTGACCTCCTTAATGCATGTAAGCTTCTCCACGAAAGAGGATACAAGCTCTACGGTACTGAGGGTTCAGCGAAGTACCTCTCGGAGAACGGCGTTCCTACTGAGCGCGTGATCTGGCCTAATGAGGCACAGGATCCTGAGCTTGCCGGCAAGTACAAGCAGGCGATGGAGATGCTCGCCAACAAGGAACTCGACCTGGTGATCAACATCCCTAAGAACTTCTCTCACAAGGAGCTCACAAACGGATACTACGTTCGCCGTGCAGCTGTCGACTACAATATCCCTCTGATCACAAATGCACGTCTGGCAACAGCCTTCATCCGTGCATTCTGCGCAATGTCGATCGACGACATCCAGATCAAGAGCTGGGATCAGTATTAATAGGTAATAACATTATTTTCTATAATTCGTATATATAGGAAACAAATTTAATATAGTTATATCATGAAAAAGCTAGGAATCATCGCTATTGTAGCGTCATTATTCATCTTATCATCTTGCGGTACGCAAAAGGCTATGAACCAGATGATGCAGCAGATGCAGCAGCAACAGTTGCAGATGAATCAGTTGCAGCAGGCTAACCAGCAGCTGTACATGCAGCAGCAGCAATATCAGCAGCAGGCTCAGCAGCAGCAGATGCAGAACCAGTATCAGCAGAATCGCTATCAGAACATGCAGGGCCAGTATCAGCAGGCACAGCAGTTTAACCAGCAGCAGTTTGCTCAGGATGTTCTCCGTATGGAGCAGCAGAAGATGGCAAATGAAAATCCTTGTCAGTATCTTTCTATGATGTGGGATAACGATATCAGAGGTTATGGTGAGGCAACAGGTTTCGATGAAGAGGCAGCCTATGCGCAGGCCCGTGTAAATGCAGAAAATGAACTCAATGCTATAATGAATCTTTGGGCTTCAGATTTCAGCAGGAGGACAAACCTTGCAGTCAGCAAGAATGCATCTCAGACACAGGAAAGGGTTTTCCAGCAAGACCAGATACGTTTCTCGGAAGGCGACCTCAGAGGTGTGAAGATACTTCTGGTAAAATATGAGAAAGGGTCTGCCGGTGTTGTCTGCAGAGTGTGCGCGTCGCTTGACGTAAATGCAGCGACTAATGCTCTTCTCTCGCAGGCGGAAGTACAAGGTGCAATTGATAATGCCGAGAGATTCCGTGAAGAAGCTGACAAGGCAAGAGAAGAAATCAGACTGATGAGAACAGGTACAAATGCTGAATTGCAGAGACAGCAGGCACAGCAGAACATGCAGATGCAGATGAATGACCAGCAGTTCCAGCAGAATCAGCAGAGCATTCAGCAGCAGCAGAATTATAACCTTCAGCAGGATCAGCAATACTACAACTATCAGCTCCAGCAGAATCAGCAGAATAACATGTACAATCAGCAGCAGCAGTATTTCCCTCCTGCACAGCAGTACCAGTACTAATTTAAAACTGAAATTTATATAAAAAATATGTCTGGCAGCATTGTCTGCCAGACATGATTGTTTTATTTAATTGAATAGTAATGGTTTACAGAAAGTTTATATACACATTGTTGGTTCTGATTCTCTCAGTTTTGTCTGTCTCTTCCTTTGCGGCAGACAGATCGGAAAGGCTCAAACCTAAGTGGCTTACCCACTCATTGCCACAGAGTAAATCGGGTACATATTTCTTCATTACTACTTATGGTGTCGGAAATTCAATCGAAGCGTCACGTAAAGCCACCTTCATCAATCTTTCCGATAAACTTGAAAGGGAGCATGGCATGGTGATCAATATCGATTTTCACCAGGTTTCGAAAAACGTTACGACCACTACCGGTTCGACAGGAAGTCGTGAATCGGAAATCGAGCTCCATGCAATAGAAAGAGGCAAGCGCATAAATATTGTCTGCAGGGCGATCGATGAATGGTGGGAATACAGGAATGGAAAATATGATTGCTATATATTATATGCTGTGAGCAACGGTACTTTCCATGCTGGAAGTAATGCGGACAACATCAAAGTGACTGCGAAATATCCAGCGGCCGGATTCCTGTCACTGATTCCAAGTGCCGGACAGTTCCATAAGGGAGATAAGCTGAAGGGTGGTTTCATTCTTGGAGCTGAAATCATTGCTGCCGGCGGTATTCTCATCTGTGAGGATACCAGAGCCAATTATATCAAGAAGATGCATGAGCAGCCAAGATATGCGGCTGAGTATAATTCACTTGCTGCCAAATGGGCTTCGGGAAGAAATATCTGCATCGGAGCAGCCGCTGCGATATACGCATATAATCTCATAGATGCCTTCGCTGCCGAGGGAGCAAAAAAAATTGTGATCAAGCGTAATCCCGTATATTTCCAAGCTGTGCCGTATGCTGATAGCCGATCAGTAGGAATGGGCCTGACATTTCAGTTTTAATTGATAATATGAAGAATATGTTCTTTTATATTCTATCTGTGTTGGCAATATCTGCCTGCGCAAACGATATTGTTGAGCTAAACGGTGGCATCACAGGAAGAGTTTCTGATGCCAATGATGGACGTGGCCTCTCAAACTGTCAGGTTGTCGTTAACCCTGGCTCAAGGTCACTTATTACAAATTCTGACGGCTCATATGAGTTTCGTGATCTGGAGCCTGCTTATTATACCCTTACCTTTGTAAAGGCCGGTTACGAGGAGAAGAAGCATGATATTGAGGTCATTGCAGGACAAATGGCCCATGGTGACATTCTTTTGACACCTAAATCTGCATTTGCCATGTCGCAGATGGAGATTGATTTCGGAGACCTGGAGACAAGCCGCGTACTTTACTTCTATAACAATACCGATGAAGGATGCTCGTATGAAATCAAGAACATTCCCTCATGGCTGAGCATGAGTAATACCAGCGGATCAGTCTCGCCGGGAGGACAGATTGCGGTCTCCGCAACTGCGAACAGGGATAACCTGTCATACGGTACTCACTCTCAGGTTATGACAGTCACCTATTCAGGAAAGACCTCGGGTAATGCCATTTTGACTGCAAGAATCGAAAAGGTGCAGATCTCA
>JAGBSL010000037.1 GCA_017631875.1 Bacteroidales bacterium
CTACTATCATCGACCCTGCAACAAGCGAGAAGACTGCGGAATATGCTAACCTCCTTTATGAACTCCGCAAGAGCAAGGGCATGACTCCGGAAAAGGCTGCCCAGCAGGTACTTGACCCTCTCTACTTCGGCTGCCTCATCATCAAGAGCGGCGACGCAGACGGCCAGATCAGCGGTGCCCTCTCAACAACAGGCGAGACTCTCCGCCCAGCCCTCCAGATCATCAAGTGTGCCCCTGGCATCTCATGCGTCAGCGGTGCTATGCTCATGATCACTCAGACTCCTCAGTACGGTGAGAACGGCGTTCTCGTAGTGGGCGACGTTGCGGTAACTCCAATGCCGGATGCTGCTCAGCTCGCACAGATCGCAGTCTGCACAGCTCAGACAGCAAAGAGCGTTGCAGGTTTCGCTGATCCTAAGGTTGCAATGCTTTCATTCTCGACACTCGGTTCAGCAAAGCACGAGGTTGTTGACAAGGTTATCGAGGCAACCAAGCTTGCCAAGGAGCTTGATCCAAGCCTCAAGATCGAGGGTGAGCTTCAGGCAGATGCTGCTCTCGTGCCATCTGTAGGCCAGAAGAAGGCACCAGGTTCAGAGATCGCAGGTCATGCAAACGTGCTCGTATTCCCATGCCTCGAGGTTGGTAACATCGGTTACAAGCTCGTTCAGAGACTCGGCAACGCAGACGCTATCGGACCTATCCTCCAGGGTATCGCCCGTCCGGTAAACGACCTCAGCCGTGGCTGCTCAGTAGACGACATCTACAAGATGGTGGCAATCACAGCTTGCCAGGCAATGGACGCTAAGTAGTCTAGAGCAAAAACATAGCGAAAGTGCTCCTGATACCCCGAAATCCAAGGGGATCAGGAGCACTTTTCTTATTAAAACGCGCCCGACTGAAGCAGTTGCAGAAATGGAAACGAATTTGTACCTTTGAAGGTTAATTGTTTTATGGAAAAGGCACAGGCAAATATAAGGATAAATGAGCTCAGGGACATTCTCGACGATGCCTCCAGAAGGTACTACGTCGAGAACATGCCGACAATGAGCGATTATGAGTTCGATATGCTCCTGAAAGAGCTCGAAGCTCTTGAGGCGGAGTACCCTGAACTGGTGACTCCGAACTCCCCTACGCAGAAGGTCGGAAGCGACTTGGCAGGCGTCAAGACGTCAAAGCGGAAAGGGGCTGAGCCGCGTAAGGAGTTCGAGCAGTATCCGCACCGATACCCTATGCTTTCCCTCGGAAACACATACGACATCAACGAAGTGCAGGCCTTTGCCGACAGAGCAGCTAAAGGAATCCCTGTAGAAGAAACCGAGCAGGTGCCATTCTCATTCAGCTGCGAACTCAAGTTCGACGGCACGGCAATCTGCCTGACATATCAGAAAGGCAAACTCACCAGGGCGCTTACCCGTGGAGACGGAACAATCGGAGACGATGTAACAGAAAACGTAAAGCACATCAGCAATATCCCACAGACACTCCAAGGCACAGATTGGCCGGAAGAGTTCGAGATCAGAGGTGAGATATACATGCCTTGGGCAGCGTTCGACAGACTCAACCTTGAGCGCGAAAAAGACGAGGAGCAGCCTTTTGCCAATCCTCGCAACGCGGCTTCGGGATCATTGAAGCTCATAGACAGCAGCATGGTCGCAAACCGTGGTCTGGAGTGCACGCTTTACCACATGCTGGGCGAAGATCTGCCATACAGCACCCACGATGAAGCTCTCACAAAGGCTGCTCAATGGGGATTGCCGGTTTCTGACCTTAGAAAAGTATGCAAAAGCATAGAAGAGATAGAACAGTTCATAAACTACTGGGACACAGAACGTAAAACACTTCCGTTTGCAACTGATGGTATTGTAATAAAGGTCAATCAGATGCAATATCAGGAGGAATTGGGCTATACAGCCAAGTTCCCACGCTGGGCAGTTGCATACAAGTTCAAGGCAGAGCAGGCACTCACAAGACTTAACAGCATAGTCTATCAGGTAGGCCGTACCGGAGCAGTGACTCCGGTCGCAAATCTGGAACCGGTGCTGCTTAGCGGAACCATCGTAAAGAGAGCATCTCTGCACAACGCTGACCAGATGGAGATACTCGATATCCACGTCGGTGACTACGTATACGTGGAAAAAGGAGGAGAAATCATCCCGAAGATCACAGGCGTCGAACTGTCCCAAAGACCTGCCGACGCTGAACTCCCCCACTTCCCGACTACATGCCCGGACTGCGGAGCAACTCTCGTCAGGGACGAGCAGGAAGCAAAGGCATTCTGCCCTAACCAGTCCGGCTGCCCTACACAGATCAAGGGAAAACTGGTACACTTTCTCAGCCGCAAGGCCATGAATGTGATTGCCGGTGACGCGACCATAGAGCAGTTATACAACAAGGGACTAGTATGGAATCCGGCAGACTTCTACGAACTCGAAAAGGAACATCTGCTTGGTCTGGACGGCTGGAAGGACCGTGCGGCAGAGCGCTTCCTCAAGAGTCTTGAAGAGTCGAAGAAGACTCCGTTTGAAAAGGTTCTTTTTGCCCTTGGAATAAGGCACGTCGGCGAAACGACAGCAAAATCAATGGCAAGACACTTCAAGAACATTGATGCAATGGCAACAGCAAGCCGGGAGGATCTTCTTGCAGTGGACGATATAGGAGAAGTAATTGCTGACAGCGTGCTGGCATATTTTGCAGATGGCGTGAATACAGATACGATCGACCGTCTGAAGGCAGCAGGACTGAGATTCGAGGTCGAGAAGGAGGCCGAGGCATTGTCAGAGACCCTCAAGGGTATGACAATCGTCATTTCCGGAAACTTCAGCATTTCGCGCGACCAGATGAAGGCGCTGATTGTCGCACACGGCGGAAAGAACAGCGGCAGCGTCAGCGGCAAGACAGCCTTCCTGCTTGCAGGAGAAAAGGCCGGTCCGGAGAAGTTGAAGAAGGCCGAGAGCTTGGGAGTGAGGATCATCACGGAAAAGGAGTTCATGGAGGAGATCCTTCACGAGATTCCCGACAATTTTAAAGAAACATTATTTTAAGAACATAAAATTATGAAAGCAGGAGATAAGTTTGTATTAAACCGCGTGGTTGCGGACAATGAGACAGCAGAAGTACTTGGTTCAGGCGGTCTGCCCGTTTATGCAACACCGGCGATGATTTGCCACATGGAACTTTCAGCATACAGCCTTGCAGCAGAGCATGGCCATGCGACAGTAGGTACAAAGGTGAACATAAGCCATCTGAGAGCATGCAAGGTCGGCACAGCCGTGACTATTACTGCTGAACTGACTGAAGTTGACGGCAGAAGACTTGAGTTCGACATCAAGGTTGAAGACGAGAAAGGCCTTCTTGGCGAAGGCACACATCAGCGCTACATCATCGATCCTGAAAGATTCATGGCGAAATTAGGATAATGAAAAGATTAAAGGGAAAGACAAAAAGGCTGAAGAGCTTCTTCAGCGAGGAAATCTGGGATCTGGAATTGGAGGAACTGTCCAAGGCCAAGGCCCGTTTCATCAAATACGTCAAAGTCGCCATCATTACGGCAAAGACCTATGCCCAGCAGAAGATTGGCCCTCAGGCCGTTGCGCTCAGCTATCTGAGCGTCATGGCTCTGGTGCCATTCCTTGCCATAGTCTTCGCCATCACAGGCGGTCTGGGCGTGGACGGCCTTCTGAAGGAATTCATGTATTCCAACTTCAGCACCAATCAGGGCGTGATCGACACCGTTCTGTCTTTCTCTCAAAATATCATAGACACGGCAAGAAGCGGATGG
This sequence comes from Bacteroidales bacterium, assembly GCA_017631875.1. The sequence continues at coordinate 3,779 of JAGBSL010000037.1, forward strand.
ATGGGTTTCCTGAATGCCCTGCTCTTCCTGTGGATCATTTACAGACTCATGGCGGGAGTTGAATCGGCTTTCAATAACGTGTGGAAGGTAAACGGTAACAGAAGCCTTGTCAGAAGGCTGTCATATTATCTTCTGATCCTCATCCTCTCCCCTTTCGTGATCCTCGTCCTCTTCTCCGGATCATTCGTTTACACGAACCTTCTCGAGTACATGGGACTGAACATCGAAGAATTTACATTCATAAAGAAGCTGCTTTCATGGCTCCTGTTCGTTGCAGTTGCTGCACTTACGTTCTCAGCAATGTACAAGTTCATACCTAAGTACAAGGTAGAATATGGAGTGGCTTTCAGAGCGGCGGTCTTTGCAGCCGTAGCTTTTACAGGAATGCAGTTCCTCTACCTTGAGACACAGCTCCTGGTTACCCGCCTGAACGGTGTGTATGGTACATTTGCTGCAATTCCGCTCTTTATGGTATGGCTTAACATAAGCTGGAACATAATCCTCATGGGAGCCGAGCTCTCATATGCATTCCAGCACGTAGATAATTATAACCTAGACGATTAGCAGGTATGGGAAAGATATCTGAGTTCAATCAGCATGACTATGAGGTCATAGCACGAGAATATGCCGACCTGAAGGAGGCGGCACGCAAGAGATGCCCCGATCAGTCCGAACTGGACATGATCCAGAAGGCTTTTGATTTCGCCAACGAAGCTCACAAGGGAGTCAGAAGACGTTCTGGAGAGCCTTATATACTCCATCCGATAGCGGTTGCAAAAATTGTCGTCAGCAATATCGGACTTGGATACAAGTCCATCATCGCTGCCCTTCTGCACGATGTCGTGGAAGACACAGACTACACCGTAGATGACCTCAGAAGTCTTTTCGGAGACAAGGTAGCGACCCTTGTGGAAGGACTCACCAAGATCAAGACTGTGCTTGACAACGAAGACAAGGCTGTCAAGAAGAGCATGCAGGCTGAAAACTTCAAGCGTATCCTTCTTACGCTCAATGATGACGTGCGCGTTGTCCTTATCAAGCTTGCAGACCGTCTGCACAACGTCAGGACGATCGAGTTCATGCCGGAACATAAGAGGGACAAGATCCTCAGCGAGACGATGATCGTGTTCATTCCTCTCGCCCACAGGCTCGGTCTTTACAGCATCAAGTCCGAAATGGAGGACATCTGGCTCAGATACAAGGAACCGGATGCGTTCAACCAGATATCGGAGCAGATCAACAGGAACGTGATCGACAAAGATAAGAAGATCAATGAGTTCATCGCTCCTATAGACCAGGCTCTCAAGGCCGCCGGCTTCGGATTTGAAATCAAGAAGAGGGTCAAGACCCCATACTCTATATGGAAAAAGATGCGTACTAAAGGCGTCAGCTTTGACCAGATATATGACCTTTACGCAGTACGCATCATATTCGATGCAACCAGGTCAAAGGAGTCGGAGCGTGCACAGTGCTTCCATATCTTCTCTTTGATTACAGGTCTATATGCATACAAGGAAGACCGCGTCCGTGACTGGGTGAACCATCCTAAGAACAACGGATACGAGGCTCTGCACTGTACTCTGATGAGCCACGCCGGAATCTGGGTAGAGGTCCAGATCCGCAGCGAAAGGATGAATGAGATCGCGGAGAAAGGTATCGCGGCCCACTGGGCATACAAGAAGGAAGGCGTCGTGACCGAAAGCGAGAGCGAGATGGACAAGTGGATCACAAAGGTGAAGGACATCCTTCTGAGCCCTGACGTGACTGCTCTCGACCTGCTTGACATGATCCACAACGACCTGATTACCACTGACATCATGGTCTTCACACCTAAAGGTGAGCAGAAAAGCATCGAAAAGGGATCTACAGCTCTTGATTTTGCTTACGCCATCCATTCGGAGATCGGCAATAAGGCGATCGCGGCAAAGGTCAACTTCAAGCTCGCTCCCCTTTCGTATGTGCTCAAGACCGGTGACCAGGTCGAGATCATCACTGCAGAAAACGAGAATCCAAAGCGCGAATGGCTGCAGTTCGTAAAGACCTCAAAGGCAAGAAAGTTCATTCTCGAGTACCTGAAGACACAGCGCCAGACTACTGAGAAGCATGGTAAGCACATGCTTGAAGTTGCACTCCTGGAGATAGACAAGACATTGACTGACAAGGTGATAAAGTCCCTCATGGAAGAGTTCGACATCTTCGACACCAAGCCTGAGGAGATGTATTACAAGATCGGAAACGGAGAGATCAGCCTTGAAGGCCTCTCTGAAAAACTCAAGAAATACCACGGCATCAACAGAGAGTCGTTCTTCGTCATCAAGGACTCTGACAGCAACCAGAAATACATCCTGGCATCATGCTGTACGCCGATCATGGGAGAAAGCGTAATCGGCTTCAGAGATTCGGACGGAGTCATTACCGTACATACCCGCACATGTCCTAACGCGAACAACCTGGCAGCAAAGTTCGGTGACCAGATCGTTGCAGTGAAATGGGACAAGGATGCGAACTCAGGAAGCACTTATCTTGCCCGCGTATCCCTCAAGGGTACCGACAGGATGGGCATGATCAACGATATAACCCGAATTACCTCAAAGGTTCTCGGAGTGAACATCAGAAGATTCAACCTTGGTGCTGAAGACGGTATATTCGATGGATTCATAGACCTATATGTCCATGATATAGAGGAGCTTGAGAGATACATCTCACGCCTGCGCAAGATAAAGGGCATCGACAGCGTCGTGAAGACAGACCTATAAACAGATTGCAGATGAAAAAGTTTCTAAGCAGATTCTTCCCAATAATTCCGGTATCCATAATTCTCGGAATGACAATATTCTCGCATTCATGCGCGAATACTACAACTCCTCCTACCGGCGGACCGAAGGACACTATCCCTCCGGTCATCACAGAAATATACCCTGTGATGGGCCAGACTCAGGTTCCTACACACAAGACACAGTTGAAGATCATGTTCAACGAGTATGTTACTGTGAAAGACCCGAAGAGTCTCTTCCTGTCCCCTCCTCTTGAGAAGGCACCTAAGTTCAAGCTCAAGGGAAAGGGAGTGGTCGTTTATTTCGAAAGCGATCTTGACTCCAACAAGACATACACTCTCGACCTCACCAACGCCATCGGTGACAACAACGAGGGCAATATGTTCCCGGGATTCACATTGGTATTCTCTACCGGTGACGTGATTGATACCATGATGGTAACCGGTATCGTTCAGGACTGCAACTCACTGAAGCCTCTCAAAGGCGCGACTGTGATGCTTTATAAGGACCATGCTGACTCAGCAGTCTTCTTGAAGAGACCTGATGCTGCAGTGAAGACTGATGAATGGGGATTCTTCTGTCTCCGAAACATCCAGGACACGGTATACAGGATGTACGCGATCATTGACGACAACAACAATAACAAGTATGATCCTGAGACAGAAAAAATTGCATTCATCGATTCACTCTTCAAGCCTGTAAAGTACGTCATTGACAGTTTGCCTGAACTCCAGAAATACGATATGAAGGACACCGTGAACTGCCTTGCTCGTGAGACAGAAGTCGAGCTCAACATATTCAAGGAGAAGCCTTCAAAGCAGATGATCGTCAACAAGGAGCGCGTCGGTGAGCGTACGGCTTACATTACCTTCATGGCGCCGTATGCACAGATCGACTCCATCTGGGTCAGGGACGTTCCTGCAGAAAATCTGATAACCCAGTTCAACATCATGCAGGACAGTCTCGAGATCTGGGTCAACGATCCGAGACCACAGCCTGATACCATGTTCCTTAATGTCAGGTATCTGAAGACGGATACCCTTGGAATGCTCAATCCGTTCACGGAGGAAATAAAGCTTCTCAAGCCGAAGAAGACTGCTGGAAAGAGTTCAGCAAGAGACATCAAAAAGGAGGATACGCTTGCTGTATTTACGTTAGAGGCAAAACCTGAGACCGTAGAGCAATACGGATTTACAATAGAGTTCGCTTATCCGCTTGTGGAGTCTGCATTTGACTCTCTCGCCTTCCGCTATGTAAACCCTCGTCAGCAGGAAAGCATCGGCAAATACACCTACACCCAAGACTCGCTCAATCTTAGGAAATACGTCATAACACCGACCGAGAAACTACAGCCGGGATATGAATACTTCCTTAAGGTGCCGCATCGCAAGTTCCGCGACATCAACGGATTCTATAATGACAGTTCTGAGGTAAAGGTTACACTTCCTAATGACGACAAGCTGAGTACACTGTTCCTGAACCTTTCAAATGTCCATAACAAATACATCGTTGATCTGCTGAATGAGAAGAGGGACAAGGTTCTCAGACAATATATTGTCGATGCTGACCAGATCCTGACATTCCCATACCTTAAGGCAGGAAAATACTCTATCAGAATTACTGAGGACCTGAACAGGAATGGCATTGTCGACACAGGAATCCTGCTGGAAAGGAAGCAGCCGGAGAAAGTCATGTTCTATAAGCTTGAAGACGGCACATTCCTTATCGAGGTTCCGGAAATGATGGAGATAGAGCAGAATCTTGATGTCCAGGCTATGTTCGAGTAGATATGAATATGAAAAGACTAATATATATAATGGTAGGCCTGCTGGCCTACTGCACATATGCCCAGGCACAGACAGACGAAATGATTGTGCTGGACGTTGATTCCATCACGGACGAGCAGCTGGACACCATAAACGTAAAGAAGAAGCTGTTCATCAACGATTATTCCATGTTAGGCATCCAATATGGCGCCGGTCTCAGCCAGGTCATGTGGAATCCAAGCCAGAAGCAGGATTTCCTGTTCTCCCCTGTCAATGTCGGAGTAACTTTCACGACCTACCAGAAGATGTTCGGATACATGCCTTACTTCGGTTTCCAGGCCGGTATCTTCTACGCTAAAGAAGGATATCAGTTTGAATATAATGAAGACAAGGATTATATATATAGAATAGAAGGGGCAGAAAAAGCTGTATTGGATGTAATTGAGGTTCCCCTTCTTTTTCAGTTCCATATTGACATGTGGAACTTCAAGATCATGGCCCAAGTCGGATGCTACGGAGGTTACAGGCTTGGTATAGAGAGGTTCCCGGGCAAGACAGGTCACGTGAGCGATGAGCTAAGGTACTCCTTCAAAGATACTGACAGGAGAATGGACTACGGAATCAAGGGTGGAGCCGGATTTGCATTGGTATTCGAGCCTGTAGAACTCCACTTCATGGCATCATACAAGCACTCGCTTGCATCTCTCTATGAACCGGATTATTACAGCGAATACTACTACAGATATGCATATCCTCAGAATATAGTTCTTTCAGTCGGAGCTCATTTCCATATCACAAAGAGAACAGGAAAGACCAAGGCTGAGATCAAGAAGATGGCTAAGGATATGGTATATAATAACGGTAATCAGTGATGAAAGCAATTGAAGTAAAGGCAGGCAGCGTCATAATAGGTGGTGATGAGCCAATTGTTGTCCAGACAATGTGCAACACACATACTTCTGACGTCCAGGCGTCAGTTGCCCAGTGTGTGGAACTCTTTAATGCCGGAGCACAGCTTATAAGGCTGACCGTGCCGTCTATGGGACAGGTCGATTCTATAAAGGAGATAAGAAGACAGCTCAGGGAGATGGACATCGATACTCCCCTTGTGGCAGACGTACATTTCTCATCAGATATCGCCATTGCTTGCGCAGAGGTCGTAGAGAAGGTCAGGATCAATCCGGGAAACTTCCATAAAGACCACGAAAAGGCTAAGGAGCAGTTCGCGAAACTTGTAGAAGTATGTAAGGTACACGGAACAGCAATCAGGATCGGCCTCAATCATGGATCACTCGGCGACCGCATCACCAATCTTTACGGCAACACTCCTCTAGCAATGAAGGAAGCTGTCATGGAATGGTTGGAAATGTGTGCCGACAACGATTTTTATAACGTTGTAGTGTCACTTAAAGCAAGTAACACTTTTGTTATGGTGAAAGCTTATCGTCTGCTATTCAATGAGATGCATGAGAAAGGCATGGCCTTTCCACTTCATCTTGGAGTAACAGAAGCTGGTAATGGAGACAGCGGCAGAATCAAGTCTGCAGTCGGTATTTCAGCCCTGCTTTCAGAAGGAATCGGAAACACCATCCGTGTATCATTGACTGAAAATCCGGCAAACGAGATACCAGTTGCGCAGTATCTTTCTGACCGCTACGGCAGAAGACTTTACTCGTCAATGTCAAACATCACAATCCAGGGAAAGAAGGCTATAGGCGAATATCATGCACCGTCAAAGGAAAGACTCCTGCTGGATGCATCATGCGACTTCGGAAAGAGACTTCTTGACAAGGAACTTGACGAGCTTGAGATCACAGGTACATATACAGACGAGTCAGGTGCTGAGGTCGTACTTGATGGAAGCGATTACGCTGCATACCTTGTAGATGAGATCATGCAGGCGGCGCGCAGACGCTTCTACAGACCAGAATACATCGCCTGTCCTGGCTGCGGAAGGACAATGTATAACCTTGAAGGCACTTTTGAAGAGGTAAAGCGCAGAACAGCACATCTAAAAGGCATGGTCATCGCCGTCATGGGATGCATCGTCAACGGCCCTGGAGAAATGGCCGATGCAGACTGGGGATACGTTGGAGAAGGAAACGGTAAAGTTTCCATATATAAGGGAAAAGAACCTCTTGAAAGACATGTCCCTGAAAATGAAGCGATAGACAGGCTTCTGGAGTATATACAAAAAGATATGATAAAAGCGGAGTAAATTACTCCGCTTTTATCATATCTTTTTGAGCTTTCTCCCATTGTTCTTTTGCATATTCCTGCATGTCCACGACTTCGTCTGTCTCATCGACGATTTCCTGACCAAGCATCGTCTCGATGACGTCCTCCATGGTCACAATGCCTCGGAATGTGCCATACTCATCGATGATTACCGAGATATGCTCCTTCTTTTCAAGGAATTTCTCCCAGATATTGCCTACAGGCTCATTCTCAGGGAAAGTAAGAATCGGGCGACTGATCTCACGGATTGTTGTAGAGAACTTGTCTTCAGCCATTTCCTCAAGTACTGTCTGCCTGAGAACATAACCTATCACATATTCGTCATTGTCTTCATCATATACAAGGATTCGAGAATGTGTGAGATCCGAATCGTAGAACTCCTTTATAGTCATCTGGCCCTCTGCCATCTCTACCACTGTACTTGGAGTCATGATCTCGTGAGCTGTCATCTCGTCGAGCTTGAGCAGGTTCTGGATCATCTTCTTCTCCTCTGTCTCGATCACCTCTTCCTCTGTAGCCACGCTCACCATTGCTGAAATGTCCTCCCTGCTGATGCTGACCTGGTTAGACCTTGATGAGATCCTCTTCTGAAGAAGTTCCAGCAGCCATACCAGCGGGAATGTAATGAAGATCATCATGTTGATGATAGCGGACGCTGTAAGGGCGAGGCTTCTCCAGTAGCTTGCACCGATGGTCTTAGGGATGATTTCAGAGAAAATCAGGATGGCAAATGTGAATATCGTAGAGAATATTCCTACCAAAGCATCACCATACACTTCATAAACGAGCGATCCTACAATAGATGCGCCCACAGTGTTCGCAATCGTATTAAGACAAAGGATTGCGGATATCGGACGATCAGGATTCTGCTTCAGGCGTTTAAGCCTCTGAGCGCCCTTGATACCCTGCTCTTCCAATCCGGTCACAAATGATAAAGGAGTAGAAAGCAGAGTCGCTTCCAGCATCGAGCACAAGGCTGACAATGCTATGGCGATTACCATTATAATATATATAAGCTGCTCTTCCATATTTATTTACGTAATTCTGCAATTACAGTTTCAGAACCTCTCACTGTATCGCCCAACTTGACCTTGACATCCGCATCGAGAGGCAGGTACATATCTATTCTCGATCCGAACTTTATGATTCCGCACTCGTCCGACTTACGGATTTCAGTTTCCGGTTTTGCATGGCACACGATTCTACGGGCAAATGTTCCAGCTATCTGCTTGAAGAACACATCACCATACTCACTGCGGACGCCAACTGAAGTGTGCTCATTGAGCTCAGATGCCTTCGGAAGGAAGGCAAGCATGTATTTACCAGGATGATATTTATAGTAAGTAACGTCTCCATCAATAGGCCAATAATTGACGTGCACATTAAAGAAGTCCATGTATACTGAGACCTGGAGGCACTCCCCTTTCACATATTCGCTGTCGTACACCTTGTCAATGACAACAACCTTACCGTCTGCAACCGATGTAACTTCATTGTCATTTCCTACGCGCTGACGCACCGGAACGCGGAAGAAGAAGAGTACGAATCCCATGAAGAACATCGGGATGGTGCAGAGAGGATAAGAGATGAAGGCCCACGGTATGAAGCGCATGATCAGGTATGCAAGCGGAGCGCAGATCAGCCACACGAGCAGTATCGTACCGTAACAGTCTTTATGTACAATCATAACAAAAAATAAGCGGTTTATAATTAAACCGCGAAATTACTAATTATTTGTCAATTAGGCAAATCCTTAAAGGCAGAGCACATCCCATGCGACAAGGTAGATGATACCTATCGGAATGGCAATAAGTGCGCTGTCAAAACGATCAAGAAGACCGCCATGGCCAGGGATGATGGTGCCGGAATCCTTGACTTCATAGTGTCTCTTCCACTGGGACTCGATAAGATCTCCGTATACTCCCGCTACGTTAAGCAATACTGCGATCGCAATGCAGTGAACAAGATCAAAGGTGTGACGTCCTGATGTGAGAGGGAAAATTCCTGTATAATAAAGAATTACAGAGATCGCTATCGCCATGAACATACCACCCCAGAATCCTATCCATGACTTCTTTGGAGAGATTGACGGGAAGAGTTTCTTGCCGTATTTCTGTCCGAGAGTGATTCCGAAAAGATATGCACCCACATCAGAACCCCAGATGATAGCGAAAAACGAAAGGAGGAGCATGCCGTTGAACTCCCCTTCCGGTCCAAAGACCGCAAAGTTTATCACAGACCACGGAACCGCTATGTAAATTATTGCAGTATATAGGTTTGCGAATTTATTGAAGCGGGACTTGTCCTTGACATACAGCGAGTTGATCATCAGGATGAACACCGGCACGAAAGCCAGGATCACAAGCCTTCCGGGGAAATTGAAACCCTTGAAGAGCCATACCAGTGTAAACAAGATAGCACCGGCAAGGATCGAAAGAATCTGGGAATACTTATATTCCTTTCCGCAGGTCATCCTGAGGAACTCCCACATCATCACTACCAATGCAAAGAGCATTACAGCTCCGAATACAAACTTATTGGTGAGAAACGCGGCAAGCATCACTGCCGCGAATCCCACACCTGATATGGTTCTTTTGATAAAATTATTCATTAGAGTCTACTTCTGCTGTCTCTGCTGTTTCCTCTGCGAGCTCTTCAGGATCCTTCTTTACAGGCTCATCAGCTGCTGCACCTGCGCGAGGGCCGAAAATCCTCTCGAGATCATCTGCAAAGATAACTTCTTTCTCCAATAATATAGCGGCCAGCTGGCTGAATCCCTCAAAATTTTCCTTGAGCAGACTTTCAGTCTTGTCATGGATGCTCTGTACGAGTTCCTTGACCTCCTTATCTATAAGCTCTGCAGTCTTCTCACTATATGGCTTTCCGAGCTCGAAACCACGCGATCCGGTCGAGTCATAATAAGAAACTGTACCGATCTCGTCGCTCATACCATAATAAGTGACCATGCCGTATGCCATCTTCGTAAGACGCTCAAGGTCATTGAGCGCGCCTGTAGAAGGCTGGCCGTTCACGATTTCCTCGGCAACACGTCCTGCAATGAGCGAGCACATCTCGTCTATCATCTGGTCCTTTGTGATGAGCTGACGCTCCTCTGGAAGATACCATGCTGCTCCCAGAGCCTGTCCACGAGGGACGATTGTCACCTTGAAGAGAGGATGTGCATTTGGAAGGAGCCAGCTTACGGTTGCATGTCCGGCCTCGTGATGCGCAATCGACTTCTTCTCCTCTGGAGTGATGATTTTCGACTTTCTCTCAAGACCTCCGATAATCCTGTCGACTGCATCAAGGAAATCCTGCTTATCAACTGCCTTCTTATCCTTTCTGGCAGCTGTCAGCGCCGCCTCGTTACATACGTTTGCCAGATCAGCTCCTGAGAAACCAGGAGTATGCTTTGCAAGGAACTCCAGATCGAAATCGTCTCCAAGCTTGATGCCTCTCAGATGTACCTGGAGGATCTCCTGCCTTTCCTTAAGGTCAGGAAGCTCAACATGTATCTGTCGGTCGAAACGGCCTGCACGCATGAGCGCCTTGTCAAGGATATCGGCTCTATTTGTCGCTGCGAGGATGATGACACCGGAATTAGTACCGAATCCATCCATCTCGGTAAGAAGCTGATTCAGAGTATTTTCACGCTCATCATTTGAAGAGAAGCCTCCATTCTTGCTGCGGGCGCGTCCTACTGCGTCAATCTCATCTATGAACACGATGCATGGCGACTTTTCCTTTGCCTGACGGAAGAGGTCACGTACACGCGATGCACCAACTCCGACAAACATCTCCACAAAATCAGATCCGGAAATCGAGAAGAAAGGAACGTTTGCCTCGCCTGCTACTGCCTTTGCAAGAAGGGTCTTACCTGTACCCGGAGGGCCGACCAGAAGCGCACCCTTAGGAATCTTACCACCGAGAGCTGTATATTTCTTAGGATTCTTGAGGAAATCCACGATTTCCATCACCTCGTCCTTTGCTCCATAGAGACCTGCAACATCCTTGAATGTCACCTGGTTCTCGCCTTTCTCAGCAAGCTTGCCAGTAGACTTACCGACATTAAAGATTCCGCCGGAACCACCCGGACCACCGCCCATGTTTCTGTTCATGCCTCTGAACATGAATACCCACATGAGGATAAGCAGAATCGGGAAGATTAGCCACTCGAGCATGCTCCACCAGCTTTCGTGATTCTCAATCACGACCTTGACCTGACGGTCTTCCGGAAGCTTTGCGTTCAATTCACCGAACATCTCCTCAGCATTGAAGCTGCCAGATACGAGGAAGACGAAGTGCGGTGACTTCTCCGGAACCTTACCTCCGAACTTGTCAGCATAGTGCTCTATACGCTCAGGACGCATTGTGACGCGGCCTTCGTATTCATTCCTTATGAACACGACTTCCTTGATGTCACCAGCGAGCCACTGCTTCTGCACATCTGCCCACTCCTCCTTCTGAGGATTGGCTCCTCCCTGGTTAAAGAACATCCAGCCTATTGCAATCAGGAGGATGAAGTAAATCCAGGATATATTGAACTTAATCCTCACGGGCTTGTTTCCGCGAGGAGCATTATTGTTGTTTTCTGCCATATTTGTTGATGGAAATTAGTCTTCGTATACTGTACGCTCAGCGTCAGCCCAGAGATCCTCAAGTCTGTAGAAGGCTCTGTATGGGGTCTGGAATACGTGCACAACGATATCGCCGTAATCAAGGATAACCCAGAAGGCGTTCTCCTTACCCTGGGTGCGGATCACCTTCCTCTTGCACTTCTCGATCATCCTGTCCTCCACGTTGTCCGCGATTGCGCACACAGCTGGAGTAGAATCCGCGTTACATACTATGAAATAATCTGAAATTGCCGTTCCGATAGGTTTAAGGTCAAGCGACACCACATCCTGTCCTTTCTTTTCGAGCATTGCGTCTGCAATAACCTTGAGAGCTTTGTTGTCCATTATCTGAATTATGTTAAATTTGTGAAAAATACGTCGCAAATATAAGCAAAATCCGCACCATGGCAAAGAAGCATGACATTATATGGCTTGAAAGCATAGATTCTACAAATGAAGAGTGCAGAAGGCGCATTTCTGACATTGACAATTTGTCAGTAGTCGCAGCGTTGTCACAGACTTCAGGCAGAGGTCAGAGAGGAAATGTCTGGTTGTCAGAGGCGGGTCAGAATCTCACTTTCAGCGTTGTTCTGAAGTTTCCGGCCAATGTTATAGCTGGCGCACTCGAACCCATGCACGCATATGACCAGTTCGTGCTCAGTGAGATTGCAGCACTTTCCGTCGTGGACATGCTTGCCGAGCATGATATTCAGGCTAAGATAAAGTGGCCGAATGACATATATGTCGGCAACAGGAAGATCTGCGGCATGCTGATAGAGAACTCTCTGCGTGGAGAATGGATCCAACACAGCATTATAGGTATCGGCCTGAACGTCAACCAAAGAAACTTTGATGTTACCTTGCCGAATCCGACTTCGATTGTGCTATGCAGTGAGTTTTCATACGCCTCTGGTGGTCAGGTTGCATCGGATTCAGTCCCACACTACGAATTGCGGGATCTGCTGGAAGAATTCATGGACATATTCCGAGGATATCTGGACCGCTACTGCCACATCCGCGGCGGTTACGGCCGCCTCCGCCACATGTACCTCTCCCACCTCTGGCGCAAGGACGAACCGACACAGTTCGTCGACCGCAAAATCGCCCCATCCAATGACTACGCATCTTACAGGTCATTCAGCACCCCTTGCAATCCGCTCAGCTGCGCAGATGCCGATACAAACAATCCGCCAGTTTTTACTGGAATCATCCGTGGACTTTCTGACGCTGGACTCCTTATTGTAGAAATGCATGACGGAACCATGCAGGAATTCACCTTTAAAGAAATTTCATACTTTATCTAAGTTCTAGTGAATCTATGCCTGCAAAGAATCACTAGAAGTGTACATATACTCGAGAATTCCTTGATCATGGAGAGCTCTAGTGAACTTCCAAGGGTCAAGATTCACTAGAGCTCAAAGAAACATTAGCCACATACGACTTCTGGAGTGTCTTACTTTAACCCTCATAAGAGACGATTCTAGTGAAATACTGGAAGATTAACTTCACCAGAACTCATCAAATCATCAGAAACTTCCTGTTCTTCGAAACTTCTAGTGAAGGTGGGATACCGGAAGTTCACTGGAACTGTCGGAGGGAAGGTCACAGGGTGCTACAGCGAGGGTTCTAGTGAAGGTGGAGAACTGGAAGTTCACTGGAACTATCGGAGGGAAGGTCACAGGGTGCTACATCAAGGGTTCTAGTGAAGGTGGAGAACTGGAAGTTCACTGGAAGTACCAGTTGAAGTGACGGAAGGTCTAGAACAACTGCCTTGGAGATTAGTTCTGAGTAATGAGGAGTGGAGAGTCAATCCATTGCAGATGGAACAGAAATGATCATATCGATGACTTCCAGGTAGTTTGCGGTGCCAGACGGAATCTTGTTGCCTTTCAGGAATGCGTTGTAGATGGCAGATTGGATTTTACCCAGCAGTGGACTATACAACGAGTTCCAGTAATTTCGTTCAAGGGAGTATTGCGACAGGATGTCAGGGTGGATATCACTTAGCAATTTACGATATTCGTCAGCAGTAAGCGTGCGACTTGCGTTAGACAAGACGTATGGCAACAATGAATAATATCCACTGTATTTTACACTAGGATAATCTGATGCAATGCATATCTGATAGGCCCAGTAGTTTGCCTCGGCTTCATTGCTGACACCCATCAGATGTGAGTACTCGTGAGCATATATAAAAGGATATTGGTCAGGCAGGAGATCGGGATTGAGTTGAGTTTCACAAAAGAATGGTCCTATATATCCCAGGACTCCGACAGATGAATATAGGTTTTTGAGCAGTACATCTTTTGGATGCTGCCACGGACGGGGAACAGAAAGTCCATATATATCCGGCACTCCCGAATATGCCTGCTTTACATAAGCCTCGAGGTCGGTCTGTTCCAGCCCAACACCCTCTTCGTCCTCCTTAAAAGAGGCGTAAGCAGCATTAAGGCTGTCAGTGTAGGCATGCACGAAATCCTTGAAGACCGATTCGTCATAAGCTTGACGCTCAGATCCTGTTCTCGTATACAGATCTGCCCTGAAGTAATTGCATCCCCATGCGATATAGACCCATACATATATCCATAACAGGAGTTCGGTAATCCGCAAAAACGTCTTCCATAGTCCGACCCGCTGACGTATACAATATACGATCAAGCATAACATAAATCCGCATGAGCCGATAACTGCAACCTCTTCAAGAGAAAATGTAATCCATGAAACAAGCCAGGACAGAACAGCTGATATTAAAGGGTATACAGTAGTAGAATACCACTCCCCTACAGACACCGAAAATCTGGCCGCCAGCACAAAGACGACCAGAATTATAAGAATTATATGTCTGAACTTAATCTTCAATCGACTTGCGGAACTTGTAGAGGATTATGTAGCTGAGGCTGATGAACAGGCCCATGAAGCCGAAAAGGAGGAAGAATGGCCAGGTCACTATATCTAACGGCATGAGGATAAATGAGGTTATTGTAAAGAATCCCCAAAGTAAAGATTTTCCATAGAAAGTCTGAGGCGAGACAGGTCTTGTGAGTTCGCTCCTTGTTTCCTGCTTGCGGAAGTCTTTCCAGTTATATGGAATGGATGCGCCGAAAAACAAACCGAAAATTACAGCTGTGAGCCTAGCATCCTTGTTGCCCTGCATTACAAAATATACGACAAGTACGACAGCTGAGAGCATAGCAAGAATTGCAGCTATATCGCGTATTATCTTAAGTGTCTTCATAACTATTCATTTATAATTGTTTCAGCTTTTTCCTTATCCTTTCTGCGTACCAGGACGCGGACCGGCATCATGTCGTTACCGCCACCAAGGTAATCAGGCAGGCTTTCTCCATATATGAGCACATTGATACCATTCGCTTCAAGATGATCTTTGATGATGTGCGCCGAAGAGCCATCCTTGACCTCAGCTACGACAACGTATGTATCATCATATTCCTCTTTCTTCTTCGCTTCCTCGTATGCGATCGGATCCTTCGGGGCATTTTTAAGATAACCATACCTTGCAAGGAAGGCGCCTACAAGACCCTGTGGTATAATCAGATAAAGAGGGACACCGAAATCCGGATCTTCCAGATACATCCTGAACATGACCAGACCGGTCGACATAAGGATGATGCCAAGAACAATGATCCAGACATCACCTGTCTTCGACCATTTCGGAAAGAGGTAATTGAAGTCCCATGTCCAGAAGTACTTGTTGGCATGGTCGTTTCCTATAAAGAGAATGAGGCACTCGATAAAGAATATTCCCCACAGCATCAACGAAATCTTCCAATCCGATGAGACAATTGCCCAAAGAGCAATCAGAAGAGAGTATGCTGCCGCATTGATTATAGGTCTTATCAGTTTCATAAGTTTGAATTTACTTCAACAGAATGATTGTAACAGTTGCGCCTGCTGTGGCTCCAAGAATTGCGAGAATCATGGTGACTTAATTTAAAGAGTTAAACATCTGTGGTTTTTGACGATACAAAATTACTCCAAAAGAGTTTAACGCAGTCATCACAAAATAGCTAATTTTCAATTATAACTCATTGATATTCAATAGATGTCAAACTTCAATCTTTAACAGTAAGACTCATGGGTTTCACGCAGGAGGGTTTTCAAGCAACTCCTTCAGGTATCCGGCAAGATTACGGTCGTGTTCTCCAAGACCAAGCTTCTGACGGATCACGCTTCCATACGTATAATGACGTTTCAGGTTGATATACTCCCCTATCTCCTTGCCGTTGAGGCCGACGAGATAAAGACAGCAGTAATTTATCTCCCAATCAGTCAGTTCACGTGAACGCAGATACCTCATGAATCGTGGGTGTCCGGCTTCAAACGACTTGCGGGTCGATTCAAGGAATCCCTCTCTATCCGAGATGAGCATTTCAAGAAGGTGGTTTGCCTCCTTGTTAGCCTCAGAGCTATCTGTTATGTATGATGCTATGATCTTATTGAGCAAAGCAAGCCTCTGCTTGATGACATTCTTCATTTCATTGTCATCTGGAGCTGCAGCTGCCATCTTGCTGAGAGTCTCCTGTTCTGTCTTTGCTTGCTGATACAGCCTCTCCAGTTTCTCCTTTTCAATCTGCATGCGCACCTTTTCCTCCACAGAAGAGATCATGCGTTTGCGTGTCTCCCAAAGTGCCAACGCCAATACCGCGAGAACAAAAACCGAACACCAGATTATACCGATTCGGATCTTACGGTCACGGATCATTTCCTTATTCAAGTGGTGTCTCTCTTCTACAAACCTCGCATCACTGGCATTATATATCCTTGCGAGAGAATCTGCTATCACATTGTGGCGTTCCAGCGCCTCCAAAGCAGCTTTGTGGTCGTTCTGGGACTTCAGAACCTGATACAGAACAACATAATAGTTCTGGTCACGTGTAACATCCCTGTACTCAGACTCTTTCCTGATTGCCTTAAGTGCCTTATCATATTCACCGGCAGCATTATAGTAGTACGAGAGGATACGCCATGAAACCATCTTTTCATCAGCCACTTCTTCAAGATACTTGTCCGCAAGCGGCACAGCAGCCTTCGGGCCGCCTTCAAGATCGGCAAGTTTTATACGACAAAGATGATATGCATGCAAAGTCTGTCCTTCAAGATATTGCAGGTTGTTCTGCAGTATACCGATACATGTATGGGCACGTGCAGCATCTAAATTGAGTATGCTGGCATCACACACGAGCAACATGCCTCGTGTATAATTCAGCGTATCTCCGGCAGACAGGAATATATCTGTACCTTCAATGTAAGCCTTGATAGCTTCCGGATAATTGAACAATCTATAATAGATATCTCCCTTGCGCATCTTGACGGAGCCAAGCTCCACAGCTGGCACAGCATCATTGTAAGCATCCTCCGCTGACGTCAGGGCGATCATTGCTTCTTCATCATTGCCAGACATGAAAAGTTCATCTGCAGCAATAACATAAGCAGCAAATTCTTCCACCGCCTTCCTTTGGCAGGAAGACAGCAGAAGAATCAGTATAAGGGGGAAAAGTCGTTTCATAGTATGGGGATAAGTTCGTCAAGGCCTGCTATCGCAGCGCTGCAATGACCTCAGCTGGATCGGCAGCCTTGAAGACTGCACTTCCCGCTACAAGGATCTCTGCGCCGGCTTCGATCAGTCTCTTAGCGTTGTCAGGGCACACGCCTCCATCAACTTCAATCTTGACATCAAGACCAAGGCGATCAATCTCTGCCTTCAGTGTGCTGATGCGGCTATATGTATCTTCAATGAACCTCTGGCCTCCGAAACCCGCGAATACGGACATCAGGATAATATAGTCGCAGAGGTGGAGATATGGATACAAAGTTTCCACAGGCATGTCGGGATTGATTACAAGACCGGCCTTCATACCAGTTTCACGGATATGGAGAAGAGCCTGCGCAGGTTTGTCAGTCGCATTGAGATGGAAGCTCAGCATGCGCGTGCCTAGTCTTGCGAAACGCTCTATGTATTTCTCAGGATGCACGATCATCAGGTGCACGTCCAGAGGCTTCTCGGCTATTGAAGCGATAGCCTCCACTACAGGAAAACCGTATGAAATGTTAGGAACAAACGTTCCGTCCATAATATCAAGATGGAAGAGATCTGCATGCTCGTTTACCATACGTACATCCTTCTCAAGGTGAAGGAAGTCA
>JAGBSL010000080.1 GCA_017631875.1 Bacteroidales bacterium
AGCTTACCCCATGTGATCTTCTCGTTTGGAACTGCTCCGGAGTAAGAACCGTATGAAGTTGTACAGTCTGAGATCTGGCAGAAATAAGCCCAAAGCGGAACATCTGGCCAAGCGAGGTCCTGAGCCATCATAGGCACAACGCAGATAGGGAAGTCACCTGCTGTACCACCACCGATCTGGAAGAAGCCTACGCCCTGTCCGCCGCAGTTCTCGCGGTACCACTCAGTAAGGAAGATCATTGTCTCGATACCGTTCTTGATCATGTTAGGCTCGAACTCGCCGCTGATACAGTGTGCTGTGTAGATGTTAGCTGTAGTACAGTCCTCCCATGCAGGAACGATGATAGGAATGTTCTTCTCGCATGCTGCAAGCACCCAGCTGTCCTTAGGGTCGATCTCGTAGTACTGCTCGAGAACGCCGCTGCGGAGAAGCTTGTAGATCACTTCCCAAGGGAAGAGTCTCTCGCCTGTAGCCTTCATCTCGTTCCATACGTCGAGAAGGTGGTCCTCAAGGCGGCGGAATGCCTCCTCCTCAGGGATACATGTATCGGTAACACGGTTCATGTGCTTCTCGAGAAGCTCCTTCTCCTGCTCAGGAGTGAGGTCTCTATAGTTTGGAACTCTGTAGTAGTGGTTGTGAGCCACGAGGTTCATGATATCCTCCTCGAGGTTGTTTGCCGAGCATGACACGATCTGGATCTTGTCCTGACGGATCATCTCTGCAAGTGAAAGTCCGAGCTCTGCTGTAGACATAGCTCCAGCCATGGCAAGCATCATCTTGCCGCCCTTGTTCATGTGCTCGTCATATGCCTTTGCAGCGTCAACGAGAGCTGCAGAGTTGAAGTGACGATAGTGATGCGTAATGAACTGTGAAATAGGTCCTTTTTCCATTTTCTTATTTTTTAGATGTTAATTTTCACGTCATTGCGAGGCCTGAAAGGCCGTGGCAATCTGTCAACAAAACAGATGTTGTCAACAATCTGCGAAATTACGGATTTTTTCGCTATTTTTGCAATCGTTTTCGGGACATTTTCCGAAAACACGCGACACTTGACAGATCAGAATAAGATAAGATGTTAGATATCAATATAATAGAGCGATTAGATAAAATTGCCACACCTTTCTATTACTACGACATGGACCTGTTTCACAAGACAGTGGACTATGCCGCAGAGATGGCTGAAAAGTATGGCATAAAGATACATTATGCAGTTAAGGCCAACGTGGAGCGCAGGCTGCTCGAGTACATCAGCGGCAAGGGTTTCGGTGCTGACTGTGTCAGTGGAAACGAAGTCCTGCATGCGCACGAGTGCGGTTTTCCTGGTGACAAGATCGTGTATGCCGGAGTAGGAAAGAGTGACAAGGAAATCTATAACGCGCTGAAGATCGGTATCGAGGCGTTCAACTGCGAGTCTCTCCAGGAGATTTACGTCATCAATGAGATGGCTCATGTACATGGACTTAAGGCCAATGTTTCGGTCCGCATCAACCCTGACATCGACGCACATACCCATAAGTATGTGACGACCGGTCTCTATGAAAACAAGTTCGGTATATCTCAGCACGAGTTCGACAAGCTGATCGACATTCTCAAGAAGAGCGAGCACATCAACTTCATTGGTCTGCATTTCCATATCGGATCGCAGATCACAAGGGTTGAGGAGGTGTTTGCCCTGGAGTGTCAGAGAGTCAATGACATCGTGGCGTATTTTGAGAGAAACGGCCTGAAGGTCAACAATATCAACCTTGGAGGTGGTCTCGGGGTGGATTATGATGATCCGGACGAGAACGCGATTCCTGATTTCGAAACATGGTTCAGGACAATTTCCGAGAATATCGCCCGCCGCGATGACCAGGCAGTGCATGTGGAGCCGGGACGCTCACTCGTTGCCCAGTGTGCGACGCTGATCTCGCGTGTGCTTTTCGTCAAGAGCGGCGAGACCAAGAACTTCCTGATCATGGATGCGGGTATGAACGACCTGATCAGACCTGCACTTTACGGTGCATACCACAAGATAGAGAATCTGTCTGCGTCGCAGAGGACATTCTACCCGACACATCAGGCATACGACATCGTGGGACCGGTTTGCGAGTCCAGTGACGTATGGGGCGCGGGAAGACTTCTGCCACTCAGCGTCCGTGGCGACCTTATGGCAATCCGCAGCACGGGAGCCTACGGCCAGGTTATGGCCAGCCGCTACAACATGAAGGATCTCGCTCCTTCAGTATTCAGCGACGACCTTGACTCCGCACCGGCTGTCATCGATTATTTTGAATAATAAGGTCTACACGTCATTGCGAGGGCTCTGCCCGTGGCAATCTGTAAGAAGAAAAGTAAAAGTATATATATATGTTCGAGAATTTAAGTGAAAGACTTGAGAGGTCGTTCAAGATCCTCAAAGGTGAAGGAAAAATTACCGAGGTGAACATCTCGGAGGCGATGAAGGATATCCGCCGCGCCCTGCTGGACGCCGACGTGAGCTACAAGATCGCCAAGCAGTTCTGCGACGACGTAAAGAAGAAGGCGATCGGTCAGAATGTGCTTACAGCAGTGAAGCCGCAGCAGATGATCGTGAAGATCGTTCATGACGAGCTTGCAGCCCTGATGGGAAGCGAATCATCAGATATAAATCTGAAAGGTTCTCCAGCTATCGTGCTCGTTGCCGGTCTTAACGGTTCCGGTAAGACAACATTCTCCGGAAAGCTCGCTCTCCACGTAAAGAGCAAGCGCGGAATGAGGGTTCTCCTCGCAGCCTGCGACTACTTCCGTCCAGCGGCTATCGACCAGCTGAAGGTGCTCGGAGAGCAGATCGGAGTGGATGTTTACTCTGAGGAAGGCGTTAAGGATCCTATCCAGATCGCACAGAATGCAATCAAGAAGGCAAAGAACGAGGGATATTCAGTAGTTATCGTCGATACAGCCGGACGTCTCGCTGTAGACCAGGAGCTCATGGACGAGATCTCTGCACTCCACAAGGCGGTGCAGCCGACAGAGACTCTCTTCGTTGTGGATGCCATGACCGGTCAGGATGCAGTAGAGACTGCTAAGGCATTCAACGACAGACTCGACTTCGACGGAGTTGTACTCACCAAGATGGATGGTGACACCCGCGGTGGTGCTGCCCTCTCTATCAAGGCAGTGGTAGGCAAGCCTATCAAGTTCGTCAGCACAGGCGAGAAGATGGAGGCCCTGGACGTATTCCACCCTGCACGTATCGCAGACCGTATCCTCGGCATGGGAGACGTCGTTTCCCTCGTGGAGAAGGCTCAGGAGCAGTTCGACGAGGCTCAGGCACGTGAGCTCAAAAAGAAGCTCGCAAAGGATCAGTTCACTCTCTGGGACTTCTACCAGCAGATTCAGCAGATCAAGAAGATGGGTAACATCAAGGATCTCGCTTCAATGATCCCTGGAGTAGGTAAGGCGATCAAGGACATCGACATGGACAATGACTCGTTCAAGGGTATTGAGGCTATCATCCTCTCAATGACCCCATACGAGCGTGAGCATCCTGAGTGCCTCAACGGAAGCCGCAGAAAGAGAATCGCGGACGGTTCCGGCACATCACTCCCTGAGGTAAACAAGCTTCTCAAGCAGTTCGAGGGAACGCGCAAGATGATGAAGACAGTCATGGGCGCCGGCCCGATGGGCATGATGGGACGCCACGGCGGTAAGAAGCGCAAATAATTCGAGGATTTTTTGAAATCGTGATATACGAGGGATAGATGGTATGTCTGTCCCTCGTTTTTTAGGATTTTCTATTGAAGATGAGTGAAATGGCCACGAGGATAGGGAAGATTTCGAGTCGGCCCAGGAACATGTCCATCGTGTAGATGAACTTTGCGACCTCAGGCTGCGAGCCGTAGCTGCCCATGGTGCCGAGCGAGCCGAGTCCCGGACCGACGTTTCCAAGCGATGCCAGAGTGCCGGAGAATGCCTCGGCTATATCCACGCCGCACAGCAGTACAGCTACAAAGGACAGGAAAATCACTATTATATACAGGACGATGAACAGGAAGATCGATGATACGGTGTCTTCCGCTACGCATGCGTCTCCAACCCTTGTCCTGAACACCGCCGATGGGGAGAGCCTCTTGCGGAAGTCTCCCATGATAGCTTTGATGGATATATACATTCTGTCAGCCTTGATACCTCCTGTTGTCGAGCCGGAGCATCCGCAGTGGAAGCCGGCGAAAAGAAGGATCGCATTGGCCATGATAGGCCAGAAGGCATTATCCGCCTGACCGAATCCCGTGGTGGATATGAAGCTGATGACCTGGAACGAGCCGCTCATCAAGGCTTCCGGGAATCTCAGTCCTCCCTGAATCGTCAGGGATAATGTCGCAAGGGCGGAAAGAACCAGAATGACCATGAGGTAGTATCTGGTGATAGGGTGTCTGAGCGGTTTGAATGACCTTGTGGCGATGCTGGCGTATATGACTCCGAAATGCATGGATGCAAGGGTCATGAATACCATGATGATTATGTTTATCGCATTGGAGTCATAGAACATGATAGATGTGTTCTTCGTGCTGAATCCTCCTGTAGCGATCGTGCTGAATGCGTGGTTGATGGCGTCAAACGGGGTCATTCCCGCTGCCCAGAGACAGAGGAATTCTGCTATGGTGAGGCCTATGTATGTGAATGTTATGACCCTGACCGTCTTGCCTGACTTATATCGGTAGCCTTCCTTGGCAATTGATGAAAGCTCCAGGTGTGACAGCTTGAACTTGAACGTGCTGGTGTCCGGAAGGATCAGCAGCAGGAATACGACGACACCCAGTCCTCCGATGTAATGGGTCGATGAACGCCACATCAGCAGGCTCTTGGGAAGCGCTTCGATGTCTGTCAGGATGGTCGATCCAGTGGTCGTGTAGCCGGAAACGCTTTCGAACCATGCGTTCATCAGGGTGAATTCTCCTCCCCAGAGAACATATGGAAGCATGCCGAATATGAATGACAGCAGCCATGAAAAGACTATGGTGACAAATCCCTCCTGGGTCGTCTCCTGCTGGGCATTTTTTACGAAGATCAATGGGAAGGAACCGGCTATGCTGGTGATGAGGAAGCTGATAAGCAGGGGAGTGAATCCTGAGTCGAAGCCATATGCGGCCGATACTCCCAGTGATAGGAGCATGAACAATGCGTTGACTTGCAATGCCTTGCCGATGTCAAGCGATATGGCTTTAACGTTCATCATATTCTATATGTCGCTTATGTCGATCAGGCCGGAGAGGACAGCGTAAACTGTCAGTTTGCCTATTGATCTGGTCTGGAGCTTATCGCATATGTTGTTCCTGTGGAATATCGCTGTCGGAACTGAAATCTTCAATCTCTCGGCTATCTCTTTGTTGATCAGTCCTTTGACTATAAGTACGAGCACCTCTTTCTCTCGATCAGACAGCCTGTCGGCAATCCTTCTCTTGCGTGCTGTCTCGTCTGTCATATACCATCTGCGTTCAAGCTCCGATTCCATTAGCCTGTCTCTGAGCTCCTTCTCGCTGACGGTGCAGTCAAGCAATCTGAATCCAGCCTTCTCAATAGCTTCATTGCTGCCTTCGGCCAGCACGGTTGTCTGGTCTTTCAGGGTCTCGAACTCATCGGCGTTGCTGAACAGCATTTCTGTGCTCACGAAGAAATGCACGAAATGTCTGTTGGAGTCCCTGATCATCTCCTCCATTGTCTTGTATATGTGGATTTCCACATGGTCATAGATCTCCCAAAGCATGCCGCGCAGCGACGTGCTGGTCAAAGTATTCCTATCTATGATTGCAAAACACGGGTTCATATCTTCGCAAATATAATGATTCTAAATCAAATTCACTATCTTTGTATGATTTTAGAAAAGGCCAAAAAGCTCGAAGAATTTTTGGCCCGGCCCGGGTAGGGCCGAAGTTCCCCCTGAAAGGGGGATGTCACGTAGTGACAGGGGGTTAAGATAATATTAAATACAACATGGAAAAAATAAGCAACAGAATCTATTCAGTAGGAGTTAACGACCAGGACAAGGTCCTTTTCGAAGGCCTATGGCCGATTCCTTACGGTGTAAGTTATAATTCATATCTCGTCGTTGACGAGAAGGTTGCCCTCATCGACACTGTAGAGTGCGGTTTCGAGGAAGAGTATCTTGCAAACATCGATGAGGTGCTCGGTGGCAGGAAGATCGATTATCTTGTGGTGAACCACATGGAGCCGGACCACTCGTCGCTGATCGCGTACATGCTCGAGAAACATCCTGAGCTCCAGATCATTGCAAACGCAAAGACAGTCCCTATGCTCAAGGGCTATTACAAGACTCCGGAGGACAAAATCAAGGTTGTTGCAGAAGGCGAGTCAGTGAGCCTTGGCTCATGCTCTCTCAGTTTCCACATGATCCCTATGGTGCATTGGCCTGAGACTATGGTGACATGGCTCGCAGAGGAGGGGACCCTCTTCTCGGGAGATGCATTCGGTACATTCGGCGCCGTCAACGGCGGAATCGTTGATGCGGAAGGAACATTCGAGGAGTATCGCGACGAGATGATCAGATACTACTCAAACATTGTAGGAAAGTATGGCGTTCCAGTCCAGCAGGCCCTCAAGAAGCTCGGCGGACTTGAAATCAAGAGGGTTTGCAGCACACATGGACCGGTATGGGAGACCAACATCGCGCAGGTAGTTGCCCTTTATGACAGGATGAGTCGTTATGATGTCGACAGGGGAGTGTGTATCGTATATGGTTCCATGTACGGAAACACTGCAGCTGCGGCCGATGCTCTTGCAATGGAGCTCGAGGCTCGCGGCATACCTTACGCCATCCATGACCTTGCAGGTAACAATGCAGGAGAACTCGGAGTGTCAGGCGCAATCAGAGACGCCTTCAAGTATGACACTATCGTGGCAGGTTCCCCTACATATAATAACGGCATCTTCCCTCCAGTGGAGACCTTCATGAGAGCATTGAAGGCGCGCCAGGTGAAGGGAAGACGATTCTATGCGTTCGGCTCATACACATGGGCAGGAGCCAGCGTGAAGCAGCTCAATGCCCTCGCCGAGGAGATGGGCTTTGAGGTACTGGGAGACGGCATGTCATTCCCGCAGGCATATACCAGCGAGAAATGCAACATCGCAGCCGTCGCTGACCTGCTGATGTAGTAGAAATATAGTCGCTGATGAAGACATCGTCCACAGTTTTATAGTAAAAGCGTGGCAGATACCCACCTCGAAGGCTGGATCTGCCACGCTTTCGCTATGTTTTCGTGGAAGGTGTTTACAAATTAAACAGTTTTACATTATCACGGCAAGGTTTGAGATCGCCCTTTTCTATGGCATGAATGATCTCCACCACCTTGTCATTCATTGGGGTAGGACATCCGACCTTGCGGCCATAGTCAGACACAGCGCCGTTGATCGCATCTACCTCTGTAAGCTTGCCTTTCTCCAGGTCCTGCAGCATGCTGGCCTTGAGGAGGGCATGCTTGCGTATGGCGATAGGTATGATGAAGAATGAAACAGCCTTCTTTACTGCACCCTTATAATCAAGAAGCTTCACGATATCCTTGCCCTGTACCGGCTCGATCCTGATCCCTCCGGCAGCACATACGTCAATGCACTCCTTTATGAGCGCCTGGACGATACGGCGAGAGTCCTTCGGACCAGCAGCCTCTCCAAATGTGCAGCCCAGGACTGCACTCATGCCGGAGAATGCGGCGTTGATCAGGAGCTTACTCCAGCGTGTTCCGATGAAGTTCTCCTCTACATCCACGGTTCCCATGGCCTCCAGCATCTGCTTCACCTTGTCGAAATGCTTGTGCTTGTCCGGCGTGATCGCTCCAAGTGAGAAAGAGAGCGCGTCAGGCTCGCTGGTCAGCTCGCACACTCCCGGCGACTGCATGGTCGCACCCCATGCCACGGTACATCCCAGCACCCGCTCCTCTCCGAGGATCGATGCTATCTGCACCTCCGGCAGACCGTTCTGGAACGTCACCAGCACCCCGTCCGGTGCAAGGTAGTCCTTCAGCATCGTCACGACTTCCTTGTTGTTCTGCTGCTTTGTCATCAGGAAGATGACGTCGTATGTGCCTGACATCTGGTCAGGAGTGTATGCCGTCACCTTCTGTGTGAATTCCATAGTGCCCACTACATGGGCGCCGTCTGCGTTCAGGGCCTCCACATGGGCCTTGTTGCGGTTGATAAGTTCGATAGGCATTCCTGCCTTTGCTATGAATGCTCCCAGTATTGTGCCCAATGATCCGGCACCATATATCGCTGTTCTCATAAATGAAAGTTAATATTAGTATATAAAGTCATAACTGATTCCGTTGACCCCCGCCCCGTACCTTCGGTACTCAGGCACCCCCTGGCCGGGGGTGGCATGTCAACTCCATCAGTCATGACTTTATAGTTTATCCCATTATATATTTACCAATTTTAGGAATGCGGCGGATGATGAGGCTTACAATGGCCGTGAGGACGAAGCCGCACAGTGCGGACGCCACGATCTGCACTGGAGTGGTCCATGCTCCAAGGCTGCCCTCAAGGCCTATCCCCAACTGGTTCCTGAAGAATCCGCAAACCGGTACAAGTATCAGCAGGTGGGCAAGATAGATGCCGTAACTTGCATTTGATACCGGCAGCAGAACCTTCTGGTAGAATGAACCTTCCGCCTTGCACTTCTTGAAGAGAAGGATCCATGCTACGGACATCAGAACGACTCCGATGGTGTCGTTGCACCATGTCGTCTCCCACCATACGGCCATGTCGACCATGCCTCCGACAGGATATGTCCCGCCTGCACTTTCGAATACCCTCCAGAGGAATCCTCCGAACGAGATCGCAAAGCCGACAAGGAACGACGGCACTGCAATCAGCAGCGTCTTCTTCCATGACAGCTCGCCCACGAACTTACGGAAATACAGACCCAGCAGCAGATATCCTATGAAGCCGCTGAAGTAGTAGAATGTTCCATATGCATTCCAGCTGGCCTCGCCCCAGAACGGCACGAGAGCCTGGCGAGGAAGTCCTGACGGGCCGTAGATCACGGTCGGAGCGGTTTCCATATACCAGTCCCTGAAAAGCGGAATCAGCGTAGTGAACAACCATATGCCCAGATAGACCTGGAGTTCCTTCTTGCCGACCTTCTCAGCCCAAGGCGAGAGGAGAGGCATGAGGAGGTATACTCCGATCAGCATATATACAAACCAGAGGTGGCCTGCACTATAGTTGAAGTTGAAAAGAAGGTTCTTGAAGTTGACTCCCGGTTCGCCCCATGCGAAGGCATATACGGCAGACCATATCAGGAACGGGATAAGGATGCGCACCGTTCTTCTGCGGAAGAACTCTCCTGTAGAGTAGTGCAGCGGGAACTGCAGATAGCTTGACGCAATGATGAATAATGGAACGCAGGCGCGTACGACCGAATCGAAGAATGATGCCCAGAATGCATCTGTCCTGGTCAGGATCAGAGATCCGTCTCCGCCCAGATAGAAGGGCTCCGTGCTGTGTACGATAATAACCATCAGGCATGCCGCCACTCTCATCCAGTCTATCCAGACTTCTCTTTTTCTGTTTTTCATATTTGTGTTGATTGACTATCAACACAAATGTAATAAAAAATCTTTACTTTTGCCGAGTTTAAAATCTGACGGTATGAACAATTCGGTATTGAGAGCGTCCGGTGACCCTATGGGAGCGGCGATATATGACTATCACAAGAACGGCAAGGCTGCCAAACTGAGGGTCTTCTCCTCGCAGTTCGATGAGGATGAGATCCCGGTTGAGGATCTGTTCCGCAGTTTCAAGGACATGCCTGAGCTTGAGCAGGTGGCCCTGAAGGCCGCGCAGGGCCGTATCCTCGACGTCGGTGCCGGAAGCGGTTGCCACAGCATAGCCCTGACGGCGATGGGTAAGGACGTCATGGCCATAGACATATCTCCGCTGTCGGTGGAAGTCATGCTCGAAAGGGGAGTGCAGGCCCGTCAGGTCAACTTCTATGACGAGTCCTTTGACGAGAAATTTGACACCATCCTCATGCTCATGAACGGAACAGGCATTGTCGGCACCCTCGACATGATGCCGATCTTCTTCACGCGCATCAAGCAGCTGCTCGCTCCGGGCGGAAGCCTCCTGATCGATTCAAGTGACCTCAAATATCTTTATGAGGAAGAGGATGGAAGCTTCATGATAGACCTCGCTGATGACTACTATGGTCAGATCGACTACCAGATGCAGTATAAGAATGTAAAGGGAAAGCCGTTCGACTGGCTCTATGTGGATTTTGACACCCTGTCCTATTACGCAGAAGAGTCCGGCCTGAAGGCCGAACTCCTCTATGAAGGCGAGCATTATGATTTCCTTGCAAGGGTAATCTGCCCGTAGTCCTCGTCTTTGTAAGAATCTATATATCTTTTCCTCTTTTCATCGTAGATGTCCGCTACGGTGATTATCATCGCGGTGTCGTAGCAGTCTCCGAAATCCGGGTCGAATGTCGTTCCGAACGTCTTCATCGATGGCGAGAGCCATATGTATGAATGGATGAGTGGCGGAATAGTGTCTCCAAGTGACTTGACGAAGTTATTGAGGATGAGGTAGTTCTCCTTGTAATCCTCTCCGGTGAACATGTTCTCGAACATCTGTGCCTGCTCCTGTGTCCATGTCTCAGGATTCTTGGATGTGAGCAGTCCCTCGCGGTCGCCGAAGTACTTGTCAAGGTAGTATACCATCGCCTTCCTGCTTATCTCCGGGCTTGAGCTGTATATGGTGACCTTTCCCGACAGGTATCTCACGCTAGGGTCCTTCGCGACAAGGCCTCCGATGCCTTCCCAGAGGTTGTCAAGGGCGAAAAGGGCCTTGCGGCCTGCCTGCGCCGACTGGTATTTCGGCTGGATGAATGCACGAGCCATCTCTATGCAGTACGGAAAATACTCTTCTATGAACTTCTGTGAGAAGTCAAACAGATGCTCTGTATTTACGTAAGGCTGTCCGTTCTCATGGAAGGAGGCCATCGACCATCTTGTGAATCTGTAGCCGCCTATGATCTCGTCATCTTCAGGGTTCCATACCACCAGTTGGAAGCATGCCTTGTCGTCAAGGTCGAAGTGGTCCAGGTCGCACTCTGTACCGCTTCCTCCGCCTACGGCGCGGAAAGCAACCTCGCGCAGACGTCCGATCTCACGGAGCACGTTAGGCGCATTCTCGTTGTTTACGACATATATCTCATTGTTTCCTCTGGTTGTCCTGCGGAGGAATGTGTCCTGGTTCAGCTCCTTCTTGAGCAGCTCCACGTCAACCGGATCGATAATAGGAATACTCATAACTCTAAAATTTACATGTTTGGCAGACAGCCGTTGTCCTTTGACAGCTCTTCCACCTTATTCTTTATCTCAGCGGCCCATTCCAGGTCGGTCTTTGACTTGTCCAGCGTAGTATATGAAATCGGCTTACCGATAGTGATTACAAACTCCTGCCCCCTCTTGTTGAACAGCTCGTCTACCAGGAAGATCATTCCGAGGTTGAACTTCAGCTTGAGGATCCTGCTGAGCCAGCTGAAGAAGAAGAACCTCCTTGAGTTGAAACCTGAGATATGAAGCGGTACGATGTCCTTCTCATGCTTTCGTGACTGGGTGACGAACATCTTCTTCCACGGCATCTCAGTAACCTTTCCCTTGATCTTTCTTGCGCAAAGTCCGGCTGGGAAGACGAGCACCTGCATGTCAGACGAGAACATCTCGGCAATCTTCACGCCGAGGTCCCTGCTCTGCTTCGAACTTATGACATTGACCGGCACGAAGAACTCCTTGAGCGGTTTCATGTTCATCAGCAGCTGGTTTGACGGCACCTTGAATCCGTCCCCATATATCTGGCGGAACAGCGATCCTATTATCAGTGCTTCCGGACCGCCGAGAGGGTGGTTGCAGGCGAAAACGTATTTCTTGCTCATGTCCAGATTCTCGATTCCACGCACCTTATATGTTATTCCTACATATTTGAGGGCTTCATCGAAGAATTCGGCTCCATGGTAATGCTCGGCCTTCATGATGCAGTCGTTGATCTCGTCCTGATGTATGCGCCTCTTGAAGAAGTTGACTGCAAAACGAGGAAGCTTTTTAAGTAGCTTCGGACCCAGGACCTCCTCTACGTTTAGGAGGTAATCAGTTCTGTCCTTTGACATAGCTTTTCCTTATTATCATATAGAATATGAATCCTATTGCAATCCATGCGAGCAGTACCACGCGGCTCTGCTGCGACAGGTATCCTGGCATTCCAGGCACAATGAGCAGTGACAGGAAGAACAGTGAGAACAGGCAGCCTATAATACCGAATATGAAGTATTTTCTGCTGCCGTTCCTTCTTGCGATTATCGCTGCAGAGGCTGTCGTGTATGCGAATACGATAGCGGCTCCGACGCTGGTCATGTCTACGATCCATATGAGGATCTCCCTTCCGAACCATGGGGCGAAGAGGCTTGCCGCCATAGTGAAGAGGATGGCATTCCTCGGTGTGCCGTGCTTAGGTGATATGTGCTCGAACCATTTAGGAAGGCTTCCTTCCTTGGCCATTGCGTACATCAGACGCGAAGTAGAGATGTAGAACGCGTTCATGCCGGAAATCACGGCGCAGAACATTGCGATGCCCAGAACAGACAGACCTACGATACCCATGGTGTTGCGTACGACATGTCCGGTCGGCCAGTTGTTCCTTGATGCGAGAAGCTCCTGCCAAGGCTCGAGTCCCACTGCTGTAACAGTGCAGACTGCAATGTAGAGGAGCGCTGCAATCAGGACGGCGAGAATCATTATGTTGGTGGATTTTCTGTGGCTGAAGTTGTATTCCTCAGCGCTCTGCGGTATGCAGTCGAATCCGATGAATGCCCATGGGGCCATCGCTACGATACTGAAGACTCCCTTCCACCAATGGCGTCCTTCCGGGAATCCCGGCGCAAGGTTAGACCAGTCGGAGACGCTCAGAACAAAGAATGTCACAATGCAGATGCATCCTACCAGGGTGAGTGCGATGGCGGTCTGGATCCATGCCGCCTGCTTGATGCCCCTGATGTTGATCAGTGCCATTATTATGATGAATGCGGATGCCAGGACCACTTCTCCGGCATATACTTCCCATCCGGCTACTTCGTAAAGAAGTCCCCACTGGACTATGCCGGGAAAGAGATAGCGGCTTATCAGCGCCAGTGCCGTGGCGTTAAGCGGAATAAGGCTCCAGTAGGCGAGGATCATACCCCAGCCGCACACAAAGGCATTACGCTTGCCGATCGCCTCTTTTGTGTATACGAATTCTCCTCCGCTGACAGGGAATTTCTTTATCAGATAGCCATAGCTGACTGCTATGATAATGATCATGAGGGCTCCGATCATCATGCCGGCTGCAGTGCCGGCAGGGCCTGCCTTTGGCAGGAAGGCGTTGCCGGGAAGCACGAAGCATCCCCAGCCGATGATGGCTCCTAAGGCTAGTCCCCAGACGTCAATGGGGCGCATTGCCTTCTTGAATTTTCCGGTATTTTGTGACATTTAAGGATAGGTTTTATTCACTAATAATCAGCGAAGGTAGAAAAAATGTTTGTTAAATTCTTCTTTTATCGGTAAAATGTGACAGCGATCTAGATGAATTTCTTTGGCGCGATATTTGCTGTAATTTCGCCCGGAATTGCACATGACATGTCGAGATTAAAATTAAGATACAGAATATTTCTCCGGAAGACCAAGGCGTGGCTTGCCGGATTCTCTTTCCGAACAGGGCTCATTGTATTGGGTCTCTGTGTCCTTTTCTATATATTGTCCTTCGCCCAGATGCTTCTGCCGATCAGCACGGCGCTCAAAGGCACTCTTTGGTTCTGGCTTTTCGGCTTTGCGAAGCTTTTTCAGTATGCGGGCCTTGCCATAATTGGTGTCGAGGGAGTCAAGAGATTGAAGATGAGGAAAAAACTGAAGGCGGAAGCTGAGAAATAATTTGGTATAACGGATTATTATTCCTATATTTGCAGCCCATTTGTGAGACTTACTGCTCGCAGATGGGCGCAAATTATTATTAAACAATTAATTACAAACAAAATGCTTAAACAGTACGAAACCGTTTTCATTGCAACTCCCGTTTTGTCTGAGGCTCAGATGAAGGAAGCGGTAGCAAAGTACACTAACTACCTCAAGGAGCGTGGTGCAGAGATTGTGTACGAGGAGGACTGGGGACTTAGGCAGCTCGCTTACCCAATCCAGAAGAAGACAACAGGATTCTATTATCTTATCGAGTTCAAGGCTGAGCCTACACTCATCGCAAGACTCGAGACTCAGTATCGTCGCGACGAGAGAATCATGAGATTCCTCACTTTCGCTATGGACAAGCACGCAGTTGCTTACGCTGAGAGAAGAAGAGCTAACAAACAGGCTAAATAATTTAGGAGGACAAGAATTATGGCACAGAACAATGAAATCCGTTATCTCAACCCTCCTACAGTAGAGGTTAGAAAGAAGAAGTACTGCCGTTTCAAGAAGGCAGGTATCAAGTATGTTGATTACAAGGATGCTGAGTTCCTCAAGAGATTCCTTAACGAGCAGGGTAAGATCCTTCCTCGTCGTCTCACCGGTACTTCACTCAAGTTCCAGAGAAAGGTAGCTCAGGCAGTGAAGAGAGCAAGACATCTTGCACTTCTTCCATACGTAACAGACCTTTTGAAATAATAAGGAGGACAGCAATATGGAGATTATTCTTAAGAAGGATGTGGCAAACCTTGGCCACGCAGACGACATCGTCAATGTAAAGACAGGATACGCTGTCAACTACCTTATCCCACAGGGCTTCGCTATTATGGCAACTCCTTCTGCAAAGAAGGTACACGCTGAGAATCTTCGTCAGCGCGCTCATAAGATCGCTAAGTTCGTAGGTGATG
>JAGBSL010000081.1 GCA_017631875.1 Bacteroidales bacterium
CTTCTTGAACGCATACATCTTGTCAAGAATAGCGTTGTTGACTGCCTCATCCTTTCCTGTGATAGGAACCATAACTACCTGGATAGGAGCGAGCTTCGGAGGAAGAACGAGTCCGTTATCATCTCCGTGAGCCATGATGAGAGCACCCATAAGACGTGTCGAAACACCCCATGATGTTGCCCATACGAGCTCCTGCTGGCCTTCCTTGTTTGTAAACGTAACGTCGAACGCCTTTGCGAAGTTCTGTCCGAGGAAGTGTGATGTACCTGCCTGGAGAGCCTTTCCGTCCTGCATTAGGGCCTCGATTGTCATTGTATCAAGAGCACCTGCGAAGCGCTCGTTAGGGCTCTTATGTCCTACCACAACAGGAACGCCCATGTAGTTACGTGCGAAGTCAGCGTAAACATTCACCATCTTCATTGTCTCCTCCTCAGCCTCCTGACGGGTAGCGTGAGCGGTGTGGCCCTCCTGCCAGAGGAACTCTGCAGTACGGAGGAAGAGGCGGGTACGCATCTCCCAACGCACGACGTTTGCCCACTGGTTGCAGAGGATAGGGAGATCTCTCCACGATGTGATCCAGTTCTTGTATGTATTCCAGATGATAGTCTCCGAAGTAGGTCTTACTATGAGCTCCTCCTCAAGCTTTGCAGATGGGTCTACAACAACGCCCTTTCCGTCCGGAGACGCCATGAGTCTGTGGTGAGTCACCACTGCGCACTCCTTTGCGAATCCTTCCACATGCTCAGCTTCACGGCTGAGGAATGACTTAGGAATGAAGAGTGGAAAATATGCGTTTACGTGTCCTGTCTCCTTGAACATCTTATCAAGCACATCCTGCATCTTCTCCCAGATTGCATATCCGTATGGCTTGATCACCATACAGCCTCTTACTGCAGAACGTTCTGCGAGGTCTGCCTTTACTACGAGGTTGTCATACCACTGTGAGTAGTTGTCTGACCTTTTGGTTACTTCTTTTGCCATTGTATCTTACTTTTTATTGTTTTTATCTATATCTTTGTATTTGAAAGCGGCATTGTACCTCGCAACTGTTCCGGTACAATTCTTGCAATCAATTATAGGTTGGACAGAGGCATACATATCTGTCCATTCCAAGCTGCGAAGATACTAAATTATTACAAATAAATAAGGAGATAGACTATGAAAAAGAACGCATTGCTCATGATTGCGGCCATGATTCTTATGACTGCATGCGGAACAATGGCTCAACAATCCGTAACTTCGACGACTTCAAGGTTCGAAGACGGGATTTACAGCAGCGGTCCGTCTTTCAGGTCAAAGGTAGAAAGGCTGGAGTCGAAGACTGAGACAGAAGCATTGGTGGAGAAGACCAAGGCTTCAAACATATATCTTTTTGGAGAGAAGAAGGACACTGTAATGATTCCCGACAACATGTCTGCCAGCATATGGTACGATAAGGAGAAGGGCAGCACAGTGGTAAACGTAGGCTATAATCCGTATGACTGGCGGAACAATATCGACCCATGGTCATATTACACGCCATACAGCATAGGAAGTTCATGGTATTGGAGCAGACACTACGATCCATGGTACAGCAGCTCGTATTACTGGAACACATGGGCATACACGCCATACAGATACCATGGCTGGTACGACCCGTTCTACCTGGGCGGATGGTATGACCCTTGGTACTACGGCTACGGAGGATGGTATGGAGGTTGGTACAACCCATATTACGGATACATGTACCCTCACTACTGCGGCTGGTACGGCGGCTGGGACCCATACTGGGGCTACTACCCGCACCATCACCACCCAATCTATATCAAGGATGACAACTGGCACGGTTCAAGATACAGCACCGGATCCGACAGGGTATTCACAAGCCGCGTTTCCACAAGAGGAGGAGTGGCTTCGTCAAGCAGAGTAGGAAGGACAACATCAGCCTCTTCCGTTTCAAGAGCACAGACCAGCGGAAATGCCACTGTCAGCAGGACACCATCCAGGACCTCAGCTTCAAGAGTGTCAGCAAGTACTCCTTCAAGAGTGAGCGCATCAAAGGGCACCACGACAACAAGACCGACCGTATCATCAGGAGCATCCAATGCCGTAAGCCGTCAGAATTACCGCAGGCCGTCAAGCACAGCAAGCGGATACACTCCGTCAACATCAAGTTCATCATCGACTTACAGGTCGTCTGACACACAATCATACAGAAGCAGCGGCACTTCATACAGAAGCAGCAGCTCAAGTTCTTCAAGCCGTTCAAGCTACAGCACATCAAGTCCAAGCAGGAGCAGCTACAGCAGCGGAAGCAGCTATAGCGGAGGCGCAAGCCGCAGCGGCGGCGGATACAGCGGCGGCGGAAGCAGAAGCGGAGGTTCATCATCAGGTAGAAGATAACAAGACCAAAAGGCTCGAAGAACTTTTGGTCCCGGCCCGAGTAGGGCCGTAAATATAATATTGAAAAGATATGAGAAAGACAGCATTATTGATATTGTTCGCACTAGCGGCAATGTCAGCACAGGCACAGACAGCCTACGACGCATTCCGCTTCAGCGAGAGAAATTATGAAGGCACAGCCAGATCGGTTGCAATGGGCAACGCATTCACAGCGTTGGGCGGCGACCTGGGATCAATAGGAATCAACCCGGCAGGCAGCGCCGTGGCTAAATACTCCCAGTTCACTATCACCCCATCCCTCACCGTATCTTCCAACACCACACAGGGAGTGTCACCATACAGCGACGGCTATCTCCCTTACTTTGACCGACAGTTCAAGCAGACCGCTACACATTTCGCGATTCCTAACTTTGGAATGACATTCAACTGGGATACAGGACGTTCGTCAGGTCTGAAGAATGTGACCTTCGGCTTCGTGATGAACAGGGTGAACGACTGGAACGAGGACGTATACGCTGCAGGAAGGAATTCGACCACATCATTCATGGGAGCAATGGCCACAGAGGCTACAGAGATGGGCCTGCTCGGATCGAACCTCAATATGAACGACGCATACGACTATGACCCATGGAAGTATGTAGTAGGCTACCAGAGCGGCATGATTTCGACTTTCGGAGGCTACGACGACCAGTTCGTGGGAGCCAGCGAGCTCCTCTTTGAGAACAACATGGGAGAGACCGAAATATCCCTCGGAGGTCCGCTTGACCAGTCATACGGAAGACGCGTAAGAGGAGGCAAGAATGACTACCTCATCAACTTGGGATTCAACATTTCCGACTTCCTCTATATCGGAGCCAACCTCGGCATCACTTCAATGAACTACACCTACGACGAGTACTTCAAGGAAGTAGCCGTAGACCCGTCTGACTTCGGAATAGAGTTCGACAATGGCAAGAAGGCATATTTCGACAGCATGAAGTATAAGTACTCATACGGAGCAAACACTTCGGGCGTGTACGGAAAATTCGGTTTCATCCTGACCCCTGGCCTTGGCCTCCGAATCGGAGCAGCGATCCAGACTCCTACCGCCACAACCGTCAACGAGTACTGGTACGAGAGCGGAGAGACTACATACACAGACAACAGCTTCAACGGTTACGCCGAAAGCCCTGAAGGAGAAGACCAGTACAGATTCAGCGAGCCATGGAGAGCAAATTTCGGAGTTGCATGGACGCTCGGCAAGTTTGCCGTATTCAGCGCAGACTATGAAATGTGCAACTACAGCAGCATGAAGTTCAAGAGAAACGGATTCGACGACGGAAGAGAGTACTTCATCGACCTGAATGACGAAATCAGGTCCATCTACGGCAAATCGCAGATGTTCAGGGCCGGTGTAGAGATCAAGCCAGTGGACGTACTTGCCTTGAGAGCAGGATATGGCGTTACAACTTCACCTGAGAAGTTCAACCTTAACGGCGAGCAGCTTGACATCCCGGCCGCTCAGAACGTTTCATTCGGCCTCGGATTCATCAGCAGAAAGTCATTCTTCGCTGACATAGCATGCAGATACGCATTCGCAACTGACGAATACTACATGCCATACGCCGACTACATGTATGACGCTGCAGGCGAGCTCATCGAGTTTGCACCTGAGATTCTTAACAGAAAGGACGCATGGAAGGTGCTCCTGACTTTGGGCTGGAGATTCTAAAGCTTTTTAAGAAACAAAATACTGTCCGGACCCTCGTTAAAGAGGAGATCCATGATGGACAGATCTGATTGGAAGCCGTATTTCGGGGCAAAGACCTGGAAATACGGCTTTTCCAGATCCAGATCAGAAAGGATTGTATTAGGACGCTTGGGATGGATGACTTCCCTGAAATCATCCATCTGAGGCTCACGTTCATAATCCTGCGTCAGGCGCAGATCCACCTTGATGCCGGTCTTATCTATAAAGAACCTTATCAGAGCAAGGTTAAGGTCAAAAAGACGTTCATGACCAGCTTCAAGAATGGCGAACAATTCATCCTTATAGTAATCGAAATATGCTGACATTCCATATGCGGATATGATCGCCCTTTCGTGCTGCTGCACCCAAGGAGTCTTGTAGTCGATCTTTATCTCGCTGATAGGAATTTTATGAGTTCCGCCTTCATGAAGTATAGGAAACGACAAGGTCTGCACACCTTCTGCACCATAGAACCTGCAGCGGTTTCTATACGACTGCTTCTGGAAATTCTCGCAGGCCTCGATATAAACGACAGACGGCGACAGCTCGAGTGAGCTGTCGTCGCCGC
Organism: Bacteroidales bacterium; assembly: GCA_017631875.1. Next base: position 4,680 of record JAGBSL010000081.1, read on the forward strand.
GTCTGCTTATCAGTCCCGACATCTCCTGCGCCATTGCTGCAAAATAAGATACGGGAGGGAAATATGCTGTTGAAAAAAGTTTGGCCACCTTAGTCAATGCTACCCTTTGACTCAGAGTTCATCCCTCTGATGATACCCCTCTTCGAATTTCTGATGAAATTGATGATAGTATCTCTTTCTTCTGACTCAGGGAATCCGAGCTCGATCTTCGCAAGTGCGTCAGAGAAGTTTGTGCCGGCATTATAGATGATGTCATACATGTCCTTGATGCCGCGGATCTGGTCAGATGTGAAGCCTCTTCTGCGGAGTCCCACAATGTTTACACCTGCATAAGTAAGAGGGTCACGTCCGCAAAGCACGTAAGGCGGAACATCCTTGTTGATCTTGCAGCCACCGCCTACGAAAGCGTGCTTTCCGATCCTTGAGAACTGGTGAGCCACCGTGCTGCCTCCGATTGTTGCCCAATCGTCAACATCAGTCTCACCTGCGATTCCCACATAGCTTACGAGAATACAGTTATTACCTACTGTACAGTCGTGAGCGACATGTGTATAGGACATAAGGAGAACATTGTTTCCGATCTTGGTCACTCCCCTTCCGCTGGCCTTTGTACCGCGGTTGATTGTCGCACACTCACGGATATTTACGTTATCACCGATCTCCACATATGTAACCTCGCCATCGAACTTGAGGTCCTGCGGAACGGCGCCGATAACTGCTCCAGGGAACACTGTGCAGTTCTTTCCCATCTTTACGTAATTGAAGATAGTTGCATGTGGAAGGATCTTCGATCCGTCTCCGATCTCTACGTGTTCTTCGATATATGCATAAGGTCCTACCTCTACGTTCTCGCCCAACTTAGCGTTTGGGTGTACTGTTGCGAGTGGATGAATGTTTGCCATATTATTATTGTTTATATATTAGATCCCTCGACTATGCTCGGGATGACAGCCGCACTGCCTTGGCAGCTGTTGTATTTATTCCGTGTCCGGCCTTCTCTGCCGTAACCTTTGCCTTGAGGAAGCCTCCGCAAAGCCTGAGGTCACCGATAAGGTCAAGGAGCTTATGTCTTGCGCACTCATTGTCGAAACGGAGCTGCAGGTTGCTGAGGTAACCGTCCTCACGCACCTCCAGAGCCGGGATATTGAAAAGTCTGCTCATATTCTCGACCTGTTCCTTTGTCACCGGGTGCTCGACAATGACAATCGCGTTGTCCACATCTCCTCCTTTTACAAGACCATGGTTGAAAAGGAATTCTATCTCGTGGAAGAACACGAAAGTCCTGCATGTTCCGATCTGCACCGGATAAAGCACGTCCTGATTCCACTGCGCATGCTGCACTCCAAGAACTTTCGAATTGAAGTCCACCATGATATCATATGAGAATTCATCAGCCGGCTCGATACGCACAAGTGAACCCTTCTCCTCGTTGACTATCTCCACCGTCTCCTTAACTTCAATATAGCGTCTTGGCTGGTCCTGTTCCTGGAATCCATCCTTCCAGATAGCATCGATATAAGGCTTTGCACTTCCATCAAGAATAGGCACCTCAACATTATTTATGTCGATATAGGCATTATCAACGCCCATGCCAGTAAGTGCCGAAAGTATATGTTCTATGGTCGAAACAGATGCCTCACCCTTCGAAATAGTCGTGCTGCGGGCCGTATTGGATACATTTTCAGCAAGCGCCTCCACCTGCACTCCCTCACCGAGGTCAACTCTCCTGAACACTATGCCGGTGTCCGCAGGAGCCGGTCCGACAATCATCTTTGCGACCTTTCCCGTGTGAAGTCCCTTTCCTTCAAACGAATAGTTTTTCCTTAGCGTCTGCTGCAACTGCATTTCCTTTTCTACCTTTTTTAACGATTTTAGCCCGCAAAGATAGTGATTATTTTCTATATTCCTATTTACCAGCCTTTCTGAATATGGCATAACTACGCAAATAGTCCCTTAAATGAAAGGCAGGAGAACCCATCCATGTCTTTCCTTCCTCCTTGATGGTGTTCATGATTCCCGACTGCGCACCGATTGTAGTGTTGTCGGCAATTGAAATATGTCCTGCGATTCCGACCTGCCCAGCAATGATGCAATGCTCGCCGATCTTCGCGGAACCGGCGATTCCGGTCTGGGCAGCCATTACGGTGTTCGGTCCAACCTCGACATTATGGGCGATCTGGCAGAGATTATCGATCTTTGCACCCTTACGTATCACAGTAGAGCCCATCTGGGACTTATCGACGCACACATTGGCTCCGATCTCGACATCGTCCTCAATGATCACATTTCCTGTATGCTCGATCTTCTTCCATGTTCCGTCTTCAAGAGGAGCGAAGCCAAAACCGTCAGATCCGATCACCGCATTGGCATGGATGATCACATTGTCACCGATGACGCATCCCGGATAGATGCGGACTCCAGGATAGATTATACAGTGTGAGCCTATCTTTACATCGTCACCCACGTAAACATGCTCATATATCTTGGTATAGCCGCCTACCTGAGCCTTATGGCCAACATAAGCGAAGTCGCCCACATAAACCTTGCTTCCGATCTTCGAGCTCCAGCGCACCCTGCTGCGGCATCCACGATACCTTCTGTATGAACGTTTCCGTGCTGTGACGTAGTCCAGAAGAGATGCTACGGCAGCATAGGCGTCCTCCACTCTGACCATAGTAGCCGACACAGGCTCTTTTGGCACAAAAGTCTTGTTTACAATGATTATGTCAGCCTTGCTTGTATAAACGTACTGCTCGTATTTCGGATTAGCGAAGAATGAGATAGTGCCGGGCTTGCCGCTTTCTATACGGGCAAAGGCAGTAACCTTGACTTCAGGGTTTCCATCGACTGTTCCCCCGAGGATGTCAGCTATCTCTTTTGCTTTGAATTCCATAATGTTATATTTGGTTTTTAACGATTTTCTTCATACATTTGCAGCGTGAGAATGATTCAGGGGGCAGACAGCCCCCTTATTTTATGCACTGTCATCA
>JAGBSL010000082.1 GCA_017631875.1 Bacteroidales bacterium
GCTGTCCAGCGGCGGGCCGCGAGGATGGGCATATATCGGAGCTATCGAAGAGCTCGTAAGCAGAGGTTACAACATAACCTCTGTTGCAGGTACGTCAATCGGATCTCTGATTGGAGGCGTTTATGCAGCTGGAAAGCTTGAGGATGTCAAGAAATGGCTGTTTGAGCTGAATGCATGGAAAGTATTCGACCTGATGGACCTGTCTCTCAGCAAGAACCATCTAGTAAAGGGAGACAAGGTAATTGAAGCACTGAAGGAGATTGTACCAAACGTCAACATCGAGGATCTCGCCATTCCATATCGCGCAGTTGCTGCAGACCTGTATACTGGAGAGGAAGTCGTGTTTGACAGAGGACCGCTATTTGACGCTGTAAGAGCATCCATATCGATCCCGTCACTCTTCAGACCTGTAAAATACGGATACAGAACCCTGGTCGACGGAGGAATAGTCAACACTATGCCGCTGGATAAAGTAATCAGGCACGATGGAGACATCGTCGTGGCATTTGACGTCAACGACGTAGACGTAGACAGCATCAGACAAACTCTTATAAGCGAAGCCCGCATGGAGGAAGAGAGACTTGCTGAAGAAAAGGAACTTCAGGAAGAGACCAGAGACGTCATCAACGCTGTCAGAAACAACACATCTCTTACATTCTCTGAAAAGCTTAAACTGGCGAGCGAACAAGGCAGAAAGGTATTGTCCCATAAATTCAAGGACGAGGAGCCGGTGCCGGAACTGTTCTACGAGGATAACTACTACAGCATCCTCTCCCGCACTTTCTCTATCATGAATCATGCTTTGGCAAAAATTGCCGCAGAAAACCATAAGCCAGATGTGCTCGTCAAGATGCCGTTTGATGCATACGGAGAAATTGCCGACTATGCTAAAGCCGAAGAAATATCACAGAGAGGCCGCGAGCTCATGAAGGCCGCTCTCGACAAATACGAACTTGGTCGAAATGACATTTAAAAACTAAACTATATGCTACGAAAAATCAGAATCGTTCTTGCGTCCATCTTCTTCATAGGCGTGACGCTGCTGTTCCTTGATTTCACCGGAACACTGCATGCATGGCTGGGATGGATGGCGAAGGTGCAGTTCCTGCCTGCGGCGCTGGCATTGAACTTCGGCGTTGTAGCAGTACTCCTGCTGCTGACACTCCTTTTCGGTAGAGTCTACTGTTCTGTAATCTGCCCTCTCGGCGTGATGCAGGACATCATCTCATGGATTCATGGAAAGACCAAGAAGAAGAATCGTTTCCGCTTCAGCTATTCGCCTGAGAGGAAAACACTCAGATACGGCATGCTTGTATTGTTCATAGCGGCCCTGATAATGGGTTCACATGTTGCTGTCGCCCTCATTGCGCCATATAGCGCATACGGCCGCATTGCAGCAAATCTCCTGGCTCCTATATACCAGCTCGGTAACAATCTCCTTGCATGGATTGCAGAGAGAGCGGGAAGCTATGCGTTCTACAGCGTAGACATCTGGATCAAGTCAGTGGCAACATTTGCAATCGCAGTCGCAACATTGCTGGTGGTCGGAATTCTGGCGTGGAGGCACGGTAGAACATGGTGCAACACAATATGCCCTGTGGGAACAGTACTGGGATTCTTCTCAAGATTCAGCCTGTTTGCACCTGTGATCGATACAGACAAATGTAACAACTGTGGACTCTGCGGAAAACAGTGCAAAGCCTCATGTATCGATACCTTCGAGCATAAGATCGACTATAGCCGCTGCGTGGCATGCATGGACTGCATAGACGCATGTAAACATGGGGCTGTGCATTATGCCTTGAGGAAAAGAACTCCCGAGGCTACGGGAAACGAGACCGCTGACAAAGGTAGAAGGGCGTTCATAGTATCGACCGCCATTGCAGGAACAGCCGTAGCGGCAAAGGCACAGGACATGAAGGTAGACGGAGGTCTTGCTGCAATCGAGAGGGCACAGAAGCCGGAAAGGCAGACACCGCTCGTGCCGGCAGGAGCGATCAGCCTGAGAAACTTTGCAGACCACTGTACTGCATGTCAGCTTTGCGTCAGCGTATGCCCGAACCAGGTGCTGAGACCTTCCACTTCACTGCTTAACCTCATGCAGCCTGAGATGTCATACGAGAGAGGCTACTGCCGCCCTGAGTGCAACAAATGCTCGCAGGTTTGTCCGGCAGGGGCAATAAAGCCTATTACAATAGAAGAGAAATCATCGATCCAGATCGGACATGCAGTGGTATGCCTTGATAACTGTGTAGTGAACACAGATGAGGTCAGCTGCGGTAACTGTGCGCGCCACTGTCCTGCGGGAGCAATCCGAATGGTGAGAAAGAATCCGGACGACGAGAACTCACTCAGAATCCCTGTTGTCAACCCAGAAAGGTGCATTGGCTGCGGAGCATGCGAAAACCTCTGTCCTGCAAGACCGTTTACTGCCATCCACGTTGAGGGTCATGAAATCCATAAAGAGCTGTAGAGATTTCTCGACTACGCTCGAAATGACAAAAAGTACTACTATGAAAAAGAATATTGACAGAAGAGAGTTCCTCAAGAGGGCTGGGGCTGCCGGAGTCATCACAGCCGGTCTGGGAACATTGGCCGGATGCGGCACCAGGTCAAATGCAGAAGACACAACATCGGCCGGAGAGGGCGAAATGACCTACAGAACAAATCCGGGCAACGGGGACAAGGTCAGCATTCTCGGCTACGGCTGCATGCGCTGGCCTATGATCAAGGATGAAGACGGAAAGGACATCATCGACCAGGAGACAACAAACAGACTCGTGGACTATGCAATAGAGCACGGTGTGAACTACTTTGACACGGCCCCTGTATACCTGCAGGGCCAGAGCGAAAAGGCGACGGGAATAGCCTTGAAGCGCTATCCTCGCGAAAGCTACTTCATCGCAACAAAACTCTCGAACTTCAGCAACCACAGCCGCGAGAACTCGATGGAGATGTACAGAAAATCATTTGAGAATCTCCAGACAGACTATATAGACTACTATCTGCTGCACAGCATCAGCGGATATGATGCATTCAAGCAGAGATATGTGGATAACGGCATGATCGATTTCCTCATGGAAGAGCGCAAGGCCGGACGCATCCGCAACCTCGGATTCTCATTCCACGGAGCTCCGAAGGGATGGGATGAACTCATGGCGACACACGAGCAGTACCATTGGGACTTCGTGCAGATCCAGCTCAACTATGTGGACTGGACCCACGCCGGCGGCAGAAACACCAACGCGAAATACCTGCAGGAAGAACTTGACAAGAGAGGCATTCCATCAATCATCATGGAGCCGCTGCTTGGAGGCCGTCTCTCAAAGGTTCCTGAGTACATTGCCGACAGACTGCTTGAGCGCAACCCTGAGGGAAGCGTCGCATCATGGGCTTTCCGCTTCGCCGGCACACCGAAAGGCGTTCTCTGCGTGCTCAGCGGCATGACATACATGGAGCATCTCCAGGACAACATAAAGACGTACTCCCCTCTCGATGCACTCGATGAGAAGGAACTCGCCTTCCTTGAGGAGACTGCCGAACTGATGCAGAACTACCCTACCATCCCATGCAATGACTGCAAATACTGCATGCCATGCCCATACGGCATTGATATCCCTGCTATCCTATTACATTACAATAAGTGTGTGAACGCAGGAGAGATCGCGACATCATCGCAGGACGAAGGCTACAAAAAGGCACGCAGAGCATATCTGGTAAGCTACGACAGGGCCGTTCCGAAACTCCGCCAGGCTGACCGATGCATCGGCTGCAACACCTGCATGGCCCACTGCCCGCAGAGCATCAACATCCCGCACGAGATCCACAAGATCAGCGCTTACATTGAGAAGCTGAAACGCGACACTCTATAAACGCCTTACATTCAACAACATACAAAAAGTCCTTGCCGCCAAAAGGGAGCAAGGACTTTTTATATGTAGTTATAAATCAATCAGTTAGAGGATCGGAGCAACTGACACAGCCTTAGTCGCAGGCATATAGTGCGTCTTTACCGACTCCGGAATCGATTCCTTCTTGTATGTTACGCTATAGTCCGGACTTGCGACTGAAGTGAGGGTCAGAGAACCGCCGCTGCGCGTCACCTTATAGTCATGCGCCCATGGAGTATAGTCCGAGTATGTTCCGGAAAGGATCTGACCGTCAAAGTTGTATTTTCCCTTATAGAGATAGTGAGGGCCATCACCTATCTTCTGATAGAGATCAAATGTATAGTCAGCATAGAGACCAAGATATACATCAATCTGGACTCCTGACTCGGTAGTGGTGTAGTGCCACTCACCTGCAATGATCTCCATCTTCTCCTCCTCAGGATTCGAGCATGCTGCAAAAGAAAGTACTGCAGCCGCACATAAAACTATTCTTGTAAAAAACTTCTTCATAGTCATCAAATTTTAGAGCCAACCGCCGTTTTCTGCAATAGAGTCACGAGAAAGGAGGGAAACCTCACGCGTAAACTCTGTACCACCCATCACTGCATCCGTTGCAGCAGTATCTCCTCCGGCAATCGCTGTGATCGATATCTTGGCTGAGCCATACTTTGTACACTTCACGAAAAGACGACCATTATTTATATAAGGTTCACCCTCGATGCCGAGTGTCTGACGAGCTTCATCGCTTATCTCGATCTTCGTATATGTCAGGTTAGGCGCTGCGCCTCCGAAACAAGTAACAAGGGAAACCTTAGACTCCTCGCCGATCTTTGCAACGATATTCGGAGTTCCCTCAAGATTCATAAGGAACTTCCATGTATCTATTGCACCAGTACCCATCTGCTTCCAGAATGGCAGGAGATCGAAGTTCACGCCATTTGCCATCTTGGTACATGTCTCTATATAGTAGTCGATATCGTTTACCGAAGAGTAGAAGATACCCATGAAATCATCATAATCATAGGTCTTGCCTAACTTAAGTCCATAAGAAAGACCGAGGGCAACGACACCTGAGACATGAGGACAAGCCATTGATGTACCCTGCATCCAGCCGTAGTTCGAGTCATAGTTTGCAGACTCCACAGCTGTTGTGGAAAGGATCTGAGCTCTTTCCGAAGTTGTAGACTGGTTGATGGAAACATCACCTCCCGGAGCTGCGATATTTGATCCAGGTCCATAGTTGGTGTAGTTTGTAGGCAGATAGTCCGGTCCGAATGCTGTCACAGAGATGAATTCCTTGTGAGCCGCAGGATAACCTGACATCGGAGTCGCATCATTACCGGCTGCAAAGACAATGATATTCTTATTGACCGGTGAGCCGTTCACCTGGTTTCCGAAATCACGGAAATATCTCAGGGCAGCGATCTCGACCGAATAAGTCTTCTCGAACGAGTCGTCAGAAGTCATGAGGCCTCCTTCCTGACCATACGAGCACTGCAGCACTGCAGCACCCATCTGGGCAGCATAGTGGTATGCTCTCGCACGCGCGCCCACTGTTGCAGAACTTGCTCCAGAGAACACCTGGCACGACATGATGCGGCAGCCGTCTCCGTTACCGGTACCGCCGGCCACACCGCTGACACCTATACCATTATTATTGACTGCAGCGACAGTACCTGCCACATGGGTTCCATGGCTGACATCACCCGGCTCATTCCAGCTGATCTCCTTAGGATACTTCTCTGTGCTGAGGAAGTTCCA
>JAGBSL010000083.1 GCA_017631875.1 Bacteroidales bacterium
AGACAACATGGCTGCCGGTCCAGCTTCTTACGGTATGACCGACACTATGGGTCGTATGCACTCTGACGCACAGTTCGCAGGTTCTTCATCAGTTCCAGCACACGTTGAGATGATGGGATTCCTCGGCATCGGTAACAACCCAATGGTAGGTTGTACTGTAGCTGTGGCTGTGGACGTGGCAACTGCTCTCAGCAAGTAATCGAGTACATCTCAATACTTTACGGAGACATCCTTTCGAGGGTGTCTCTTTTTTTAATGTTGTACAATCAAATAACACCCTGTCATTCTGAGCGAAGCGAAGAATCTTTAAATGAGAGTTGTGTCACTTTTTGCCCTATTCGTGACACAGTCCTACCAAGTTTCACACAGACTTCGACCTGTTTCTGATGAATCGCGGGTCATCGTACCGACTTGCTTGTGTTTTGCTGATTAATAACTATCTTTACAAATAGATCATAAAGAAGTATTAATGAACACGTGTATCATTTTAGACGGTGTCAACGGACGTGGAGTGAGATGTATGCTCGATACCTTCAAAGAGGATTATAATATTGGGGACAGGCTGCATCAATTCTGTTTGAAGGTATATGCTCTGGATTTTAAGAAATATCTTGTTGTTTTTGAAGGGGGATACAAGTTTGAAGATTTCTATGATCTTCTTTTGACTTTGTTTCTGGATCTGAAGGATGGTCAGGATGTCTATGGTTATAGCGGTACATCAGAACTGAATGGGGTGGATGCGGAATATGCTTTATTCCGTTTTATGGAAGTTGATGGTAATCTTACCTGCGTAATATGTGATGAATCAGGTAAGAATTACAGTGAAACAAGAAATCCAAAGAAGAAACTGGTATATGATTACGAATCTGCAGAAGGATTGTGCAGTTACATATATCAATCAGAATACGATGGAAGTATCTTTATGGAGTGTGAGATATCAGGTCCGAAGCCTTCAGAAAAATATTCATGCCTTTTCACTCTGCTTAAATTCGTTTTAGGTTTTGCTATAGCGATCCCCATCCTGTCATTTGGGTTCAAGGCTGATATAAGCAGGGATTCACGCTACATATTATTGGGTATATCTTTTCTTTGTGGTATCACATATGGAGCAATCTATAGTTTCCGAAATCCGCACATAAGTACTCAGAAGGTAAAAAATAGAGTCGGAATAACCTTTATGACAATTTTCGTCGGAACTCTTGTGATAATACGTATAATACAATTAATCAGTGATTATTGAATCTTTTAGGTGTTTTCCTCATGTTTGTGTGATTGATTGGATTCTTTAATGTATGGTACAATGAAGATGTTCTTCATCAGTTAAGCCCGTAGGCTTTCCCTCTTTCGCACCTAGGCAATTCCATCAAACTTGAGTGCACTCGGTTTGCCGTAGCTTCCAGCACACGTTGAGATGATGGGATTCCTCGGCATCGGTAACAACCCAATGGTTGGTTGTACAGTGGCTGTGGCTGTGGACGTGGCAACTGCTCTCAGCAAGTAATCCTACAGGTTACATATACTTATGAGAGATGCTCCGATTGGGGTATCTCTCCTTTTTTATAGTGGCTGGTGATGACCTTTAGGGTGTGGCACCTAATGTGTTGAACTTGAGGCAATTAGCCTATTGTTATCCGCAAAAATTTTAGGATAATGCAAGGCTAAATTGTTGAGTGATAGGTGTTTATCTGCCACGGGCTGTCAGAGGAAAGGGCGGTGAGTGGCCTTCTGACGAAACCAAAGAGCAAATGGGTCAGTCAAGCGTTTGGAATTATCATTGCTATTGACTATCTTTGAATTATTAAAATTTAGAATTATGTTGAAAGTAGGAGATAGAATGCCGTTTTTCGAGGTCATGGACCAGAATGGCAACAAGTTCAATTCACTGCAGCTGCTTGGCAGAAAGACTATCATATATTTTTATCCGAAGGACAATACCAGCGGATGTACTGCGCAGGCATGCAGCCTCAGGGATAATTATGCAAGACTGGTGGCTGAAGGATATAATGTCATAGGTATCAGCAAGGACAGTGTCAATTCACACAAGAATTTCGCTTCGAAGTATGACCTGCCTTTCACGCTTCTTTCGGATACTTCAACCGAAATCCTTCAGGCATTCGGTGCGTGGGGAGAGAAGAAGATGTATGGAAAGACGACCATGGGCACGCTCAGGAAGACCTTAATCTTTGACGAAGAGGGCATTCTCGTAAAGATAATCGAGAAGGTAGATACTAAGAATCATGCTTCGCAGATTTTAGATTAGTTAGCGGATGGTAAACAAGCAAGGGGTCTCTAAGCGAGGCCCCTTGTCTGTTTACCATCTGCCATAATGCACATTCTCCGGCTTCCACTTGTCACGTGGCTTGGTAGTGCCGTCGTGGTGGCCGATCGGGATTGCACACAGAGGCTGCACTGTCTCCGGCAGGCCGAGGAACTCGCCGAGCGGCTCAGCCAGCTGCATGTTCGGATATACTCCAGTCCATACGGCACCCAGTCCGAGTGCTTCAGCTGCAAGGAGAAGATTCTCGGTCGCAGCCGAACAGTCCTGCTGCCAGTATGGGTTTTCACGTCCTTCGAACCATGTGGTCTCGCCGCAGACTACGATAGCCAGTGGCGCCTGTTTGAGCATCTTTGCATAAGGGAGAATCTCCGCCATTGCGTCGAGCTGAGCGCGGTCTGTCACTACGACGAATCTCCAAGGCTGGTAGTTCACGGCCGTAGGGGCTGCCATCGCCGCCTTCAGCATGGCCTCTACATGCTCCTGGGAAACCGGCTCCGAAGTGAAGCTCCTGACGCTCTTTCGGTTGAAGATGTTCTCGAAAACGGCGTCAGCAGTGTTTGTGTTGCTGGTACATGAATTCATAATTGTAAGTGTCAATGCCGCAAGGGCGACTGCTAAAAGTTTGTGTTTCATAATAGTTGAGGTTATCATCTGCTCAAATGTCAGAAATTTCAGTAAATTTACACAAATTAAACCATGAAACCATGAAAAACAGAATTATCTTTATCGCTCTGGCTGCAGTCCTTGCAATATCATGTGCACAGCGCCCGACAGAAGTCGAAATCATTCCGATACAGGACAACGTGACACCTCGCCTTATGCAGCGAGGACTTTTTGCTGATGCTCCGGACAGCCTTTTCGAGGCTCTCGGCCTGCAGGACGGCATCCCTTCGTCAGTGTGCGCATTCCTTGCAAAGTGTGACGGCAAGAATGTCCTCTTTGACGCAGCGAACGGTGCTCATGACTCGCAGCTTCTGCCGGTTCTCGCTTCCAATGGTGTGGCGCCGGATGATGTTGACTACATATTCATAACCCACCTTCATGGCGATCACATCGGCGGGCTCATGAAGGAAGGGACGGCTGTTTTCCCGACCGCAGAACTCTATATTAATAAGGTGGAATATGATGCGTGGATGCATAAACCGTCGCTAGAGGCTATCGCTCAGGCGTATGGGGGTCGTCTGAAGACATTTGTCCCTGGCGATGCGCTGCCATGCGGTGTTGAGGCAATCGAGGCATATGGTCATACACCGGGACATACAGTATTCAAGGCCGGTGCTGCGCTCATAGCGGGAGACATCATGCATGGAGTTGCTCTTCAGCTTGAAAATCCGCAGTACTGTGCCCGCTTCGATATGGATCAGAGACAGTCAGTCGCCACACGTAAGCGTATCATTGAGTTGGCGGCCGGCAGCGGTTTGAGACTCTACGGAATGCATTTCCCTGAACCATATTACCTTCAGTAAATATTCTGTATCTTTGGGATTCAAATAGAGATATCATGGTAAGATTCGGAATCATAGGAACCGGCAGGATCAGCGACTGGGTGCTCAAGGGGGCTGTTCAGGATCCTCGTATTAAGATTGTGGCAGTGTGCTCGAGGACTGTTGAGGCTGCCGAGGCGTTCATCGCTCGTAACCCAATGGCCGCCGGGGCGAAGGTATATACTTCTGTTGAGGATATGGCGGCAGACACGCAGGTGGATGCCGTGTATGTCGGAACTCCGAACCAGACTCACTGCTCATATACTATTGCAGCGCTGAAGGCCGGCAAGCATGTGCTTTGTGAGAAGCCGCTGGCGCTGAATGCTGAGGAAGGCCGGCAGATGGTCGAGGCGGCGCGTGAGAGCGGATGTCTCCTCATGGAGGCCATGGTTTCTACGCTTAATCCGAACTTTATTGCAGCGGCTTCAAGAATCGCCGAAATCCAGCCTGTACGCCAGTACAGTTCATATTTCTGTCAGTATTCATCAAAGTTTGAGGCCCTGAAGAGGGGAGAGGTAGGTACGGCTTTCAAGCCGGGCACAGCCGGAGCCCTCAGGGATGTCGGAGTGTATACCTTGTACCCATTGGTAGCATTGTTCGGCAAGCCTTCTTCAGTAAAGGGCAAACTCTCTACATGGCAGACTCCGGAAGGGGAGACTGACGTATATGGAACCGCATTTCTGGGATATGACGGCATGGATGCGACTCTTACCTGGTCCAAGACATTCGACAGTTTCCAGCCTACAGAAATCGCTGGGGAGAATGGCAACCTGATTCTTGACGAGATTCATATTGCCCGAAAGGCGGAGATTGTACCTCATGCCGATCCGACTTCCGGCCTGGGACCGAAGCCGGGCAGGACGGTGATCAGCGAGGGGCTTCCTTATAACGAATATTACTATGAGTTCAAGGAGTTTGCGGATCTTATAGAGCAGGGCAGAACCGAGTCATCCCGCAACTCTCTTGAAACATCCCTTACAGTACTTGAGATAATTGATGAACTTTTAACTGATTGGAAATGATATACTTCAATACAGATTATATGGCGGGTGCCCATCAGAAGGTGATGGAGCGTCTTGTGCAGACAAATGCAGAGCAGACTGTCGGTTACGGCAGCGATGACTATACAGCAAGAGCAAAGGAGCTGGTGAAGCAGGCTTGCGGAGCTCCTGATGCCAGGGTTTATTTCCTTGTAGGAGGAACACAGACCAATGCAACTGTGATTGACGGAGTGCTGGCCCATCATGAGGGGGTCCTTGCTGCGGACAGCGGCCATATCAATGTCCATGAGTCAGGTGCCATCGAGGCGACCGGCCACAAGATTCTCACCCTTCCTTCATACGAGGGAAAGGTCAGGGCAGAGGATGTGCGCGGATTCATCAGCAATTTCTATAGTGATGACACATACGAGCATATGGTCGCTCCCGGCATGCTCTACATTTCGTTTCCTACAGAGTACGGCACCCTCTACACTTTAAGCGAACTTGAAGATTTGAGCGGCGCATGTCATGATGCTGGAATTCCTCTTTTCATAGATGGCGCCCGCCTCGGCTATGGCCTTGCGGCGGAGGGGAATGATGTCACTCTTGAAGACATTGCAAGATTGAGTGATGTGTTCTATATCGGTGGAACAAAGGTCGGTGCTCTTTTCGGAGAGGCAGTTGTGATCACCAATCCTGACCTGCTGAAGCATCCTGTGCCGCTGATCAAGCAGCATGGTGCGCTGATGGCGAAGGGGCGCCTTCTCGGAGTGCAGTTTGAGACGCTGTTTACAGATGGTTTATATCATGAAATCGCCAGTGGAGTGGTGCAGAAGGCCATCAGACTTAAGGAGACATTCGTTGCAGCAGGTTATAAGGTAGAGGTGGATTCTCCGACCAACCAGCAGTTCTTCAGGCTTCCTAATGAGGTGGTGGACAGACTCAAGGAGAATGTCAGCTTCGAGATGTGGGGACCTCGTGGAGAAAAGGAAAGCATCGTCCGCTTCGTCACAGGATGGACGACGACAGACGACGAGATCGATCAGTTGATATCGTATATCAAATAATTGTATCCAGCACAGGATATATGTCCTCCTCCTTCTCGTAAGGATGGATATGGAAGTAAGGATTTCCTGTCAGCATTGCGGACAACTGGGTTTTAGTCCTGTCATAGAAGATATGGCAGGGCTTTCCTTTTGCTTCTGCGTAAGCGAGCTCGTATCCCACTCCGAGTGACGGGCAGGTGCACTCGGCGACTATGACGTCGCTCTCGCGCAGCCAGGCCATGTCCTGGTCATATATCTCGATGTCCCTCTTGCCCTGCTCAAGGAGATTGAGATGCGGACTGCCTACGTGCTCTGTAAGCACTACTGCCGTCTTCTGCATATATTTGATAAGTCTGCCGTAAAGTTCGGCGTCGACCCTTCCTCCGCGGATCGATCCTGCAAAATATATCTTTTTCATATTCCTGATTTATAGATATGCAAATATATGAATAAACTCATACATTTCGCTGTGGCGGGTAATGTTCTGATGTTCAATGTTTTAACTGAGTGTTGTTCTCTGTTTTTGAAGGATAATGAACGTTTAATGTATTGAAAGATAGTTAGTTGTGTGCCACGCAGTGAAAGTGGAGAGATGGTGAGGATTTACGAAAAAATGTGTAAGTTTGCTGAAAATGGAATGGCTATGGAGAAGGACGTGATTTTCGAGACAGCCGAGAGATATGTCAAGGCTACGGGGCGGTCGGTTTTTCTGACAGGTAAGGCGGGGACAGGAAAGACGACATTCCTTAAATACATTACAGAGACGACAGCGAAGAGGTTCGTGGTGCTGGCTCCGACCGGAGTGGCTGCAATCAATGCAGGCGGTTCCACGATACATTCATTCTTTCAGCTCCCGCTGTGTCCGTATCTTCCTGATGTAAAGGAGCTTGTAACAGAATATCAGATGCCGGAGCGCTACAGGAGCCTCCGAAAGGAAAGGGTCAAGATCATCCGTACGCTTGACCTTCTCATCATTGATGAAATATCCATGGTGCGCGCTGATCTGCTGGATGCAGTGGACATGACCCTGAGGAAATACCGCAGGGATGAGCGTCCGTTCGGCGGGGTCCAGCTGCTGATGATCGGCGATGCCCAGCAGCTTTCTCCAGTGGTCAAGGACAATGAGCGCCAGTACATGTCCCAGGTGTATCCGTCTCCATATTTCTTCCACTCCAAGGCTCTATGCAAACTACCTTATGTCACCATAGAACTCCAGAAGGTGCACCGTCAGAAGGATGCCGACTTTCTGGAAATCCTCAATGCAGTCAGGGAAAACAGACTGACAGCCAAGCTGCTTGCCAGACTTAATGAACGCGTCGGCATTGAACCGCCGCGCATGGACGATGGAACCGAACCTATCAGGCTGACAACCCATAATGCCCGTGCAGACGAGGTTAACAGTCGTAAGATGGCAGCGCTGAAAGGTGATCCGTATTCGTTCATGGCGCAGGTGGAAGGTGATTTCCCTGAGCATGCATACCCGGCTGAAGAAGAACTTCAGCTCAAACCCGGCGCGCAGGTAATGTTCATAAGGAACGACTCTGACGGCAATTATTATAATGGTAAGCTGGGCAAGGTAGAGAAGATATCCAACGGTGTGGTTACTGTAACGGACCAGGAGGGAAGGAGCATTGATGTAACCCCTGTCGAGTGGCCCAATGCGCAGTACGAACTTGATGAAGAGTCCGGAGAGATCTGCCAGAATGTGATAGGAACCTTCCGTCAGATGCCTCTCAGGGTCGCTTGGGCGATAACCATCCATAAGAGTCAGGGTCTTACATTCGACAACGTGATCATAGACGCCGGTGCTGCCTTCGCTTTCGGACAGGTCTATGTCGCCCTGTCCCGCTGCCGTTCGCTTGAAGGCATAGTCATGGAGTCGCCAGTGAGAGCGTCAATCATTTATGGCGATGAACATGTCGCCGCCTTCAATGCTTCCGCTAACGATCACGACACGGTTGTCAATGCATTAATGGCGGAGGAAAAGGGGTATGCATACGGAAAGTATCGCGAGATATTCGAGTTCGGCTCCATGTGCTCGTCCTTCAGATATCTTCTGAAACTGTGGAACGGAGTGATTCAGGGTACATACCCGTCGGAATACAATAGACTGCAGGAAGCGTATAAGACTCTCTACGAAGCCTCTAAGGTCGCCGACACATTCCGTCAGCAGATCAGTGCGATAGAGAGGAAGAACCTTGCTTCATGCAGCGACGATAACTCGTATCTGCATGAAAGACTCGTCAAGTCGGCTGGTTATTTCCTGCCGCTGGTCAAGGATGTGCGTGAGGTCTGCATGATGGCGGCCGGTCTGGAAATCGACAACAAAGAGACAAAGAAGAAGATGAAGGAGGTCCTGGACGAGCTTCTGACAGGACTTGATATACTATTCTATTCATTGGAGGCCTTCCAGGCAGAGTGTTTCGACATAGAACGTCTTTGTCGTGTCAGGACGCAGTGTGTCCTGGCTGACAGAAAGCAGGAGACCGCAAAACGCAGGCTCCGGAAAGTCGAACATGCCGAAGGTGAAGGGGGTGTCGTCAACGAAGAACTCCGCGAACGTCTCCAGCAGTGGCGCATGGAACGTTTCAAGAAGGATAATGTCCCGGCATACACGATCATGCACCAGAGTACATTGCTGCAGATAGCAACTCTGATTCCGACCAGCAAGAGGGAACTGCTTGCCATCAAGGGTTTCGGAGAAGCCAGCTACAAGAAATATGGCGAGGAGATCCTTGCCATATGCAGTGAATATTATACTAAAGAGTCGTAAATCCGTTCTATTTCATGCAAGATAGCGTCAGGATCTGCTATGATGTCCTGCAGAGCATTGAGACGTACGGCGTTCTCACTCCATGGAATCCAGAGCTTCAGGTAGCCTCCCCGGCCGTACTTTTCGTGCAGATGCGCGATTGCACGTGCTATATGGCCCTTGCGGTCCAGGTCGGGGTAGTGCTTGAAGCCGAACTGTACCGTCCTTCGGATGATTGTCTCTCCGTCAATCACCCTGTCGGCCTCAGCCACTATCATTCCGTATATGCTGCGGGGTGCACCCTTTCCAGACGCCCTGTGGTCTTCTGCGGCCTGTGCTATCACCTCGATCTGTTCCGGGGTGAACCACTGTGCGAGTTGCGAGTCGTGGCGAATGATCACGCCCGAGTCCATATGATGGTTATCACGACCGTTTACAAGTCCGAGATCATGGCATGCTGCAGCTGCAAGAAGCATGTTTTCGTCAACATCCGCAAGCCATATAGTATCGACGTCGGCCTGCGATGCAACCCACTCTTCCCGGCCTGAAAGCAGATGCATGGCCTGTGCGATAACGGTCAGTGCATGGTCTTCCTTATGCGCGTCATCAAACTCCCTGTATCGAGGTACAACCTCCTCGTATATGTATTTTTTAAGTTCCTGATTGATCATGATGCCGTAAAATTAATAAATTTTCCTCCTGAAATATAAGTTTTCCACCAAATTTGTATAGGCGCTTCATGACACTTTTAATTTTAGTGGTTATGAAACGTCTGAATTTATTTTTAGGAGCTGCGGCTCTTATCGCTGTCTCATTGACAGCATCTCCTGCCGTGATGGCACAGGAGAACGGAAACAGGGACGAGAACGGTAAGATTGTCCGTGGTCCTTATGAAACTAACCGTTTTGGCGATAA